>NZ_FPCB01000013.1:80501-211823 GCF_900116815.1 Methylobacterium sp. 174MFSha1.1
GCATCCGACAGGGTCGCACGATGCGGCATCCGACAGGGTCGCACGATGCGGCATCCGACAGGGTCGCACGATGCGCCTCACGCCCCATATCGGGGCGAAGGGTTTCGCACCCGCGCCCCGGACGGTAAAGCCGCACCGGACCAGCCCGAGGAATTGTCTCGCGATGACCGGCACCACCCGCACCAGCGCCGACCTCGATCCGCGCCGCCGCCGCACCCTGTATCGCTCCTGGCACCGGGGCACCCGGGAGATGGACCTGATCATGGGCCGCTTCGCCGATGCCGAGATCGGCACGCTCACGGAGGAGGAGCTCGACGATTTCGAGCTCCTGATCGAGGTGCCGGACCGCGACCTGTTCCGCTGGATCACCGACGAGGTCGAGGCGCCGTCGAACTACGACACGCCGGTCTATCGCCGGATGAAGGCGTTCCATCAGCATGGGGCGCCTGTGGATCTGTGAGGCGCCACGCCCAACCCTCCCCCCTCTGCGGGGGAGGGTGCCCCGCGGATGCGGGGCGGGAGAGGGGCAGCGCGACGCTGATCCAGGTGGCGCCCTTCATGACGGTCGCGGCCTCTCCGGAAGCGGGGTCCCCTCTCCCGCCCCACTCCGTGTGGCACCCTCCTCGCAGAGGGGGGAGGGTTCAAGTCCGCGCCTTGTCCTGAGGCGCTGCGCGACACGCGAAACTAAATCCCCTGCGCGAGCAGGCCCCGCTGAAGACTTGAACAACAAGACCCGATGGCCAAGCCTGCTCCCAAGCCCCCCGCCCCACCCGCCGCTGTGAAAAAGCCTCCGGCCGCCCGCTTCGCCCTGCCGAAATCCGCGGCGCTGACCAAGGCCGCGGAGGCGCTGAAGGCCGGCGACAGCGCGACGCTGGCGCGCGTGCCGGACGGGTTCGACGCCCTGGTGGTGGCCGATCTCGCCCGCGCCCTGTCGCAGGTGTCGGAGGGGCCGGCGGTGCTGGTCCACGTCGCCCGCGACGGCACCCGTTCGGCGGCCTTCGCCAGCGCGCTCGCCTTCGTCGCCCCCGAGATCGAGGTGATGAGCGTCCCGGCCTGGGACTGCCAGCCCTACGACCGGATCTCGCCGAATCCGGCCATCGCCGCGCAGCGCATGACGGCGCTCTCGCGGCTCGCCCGCACGCGCTCCTCGGCCGAGAAGCCGCGCATCCTCACCACCACGGTCAACGCCCTGGTGCAAAGGGTGCCGCCGAAGTCGCGCATCGCTGTCGAGACCTTCTCCGCCGCGCCGGGCAACGCCCTCGACACCGACCAGATCGTCGCCTGGCTCGAAGCGAACGGCTTCCTGCGCACCGGCACCGTGCGCGACACCGGCGAGTACGCCGTGCGCGGCGGCATCATCGACCTGTCGCCGCCCGGGCTGCCGAACCCGGTCCGCCTCGACTTCTTCGGCGACACCCTCGAGTCGATCCGCGCCTTCGATCCCGAGACCCAGCGCACCATCGGGCAACTGCGCTCCCTCGACCTCGTGCCGATGAGCGAGGTGCAGCTCACCACCGAGACGATCCGGCGCTTCCGCCAGGGCTACGTCACGACCTTCGGCGCCGCGACCCGCGACGACCGGCTCTACGAGACGATCAGCGAGGGGCGGCGCTATGCCGGCCTCGAGCACTGGATGCCGCTGTTCTACGACCACCTCGACACGCTGTTCGACTACGTCGCCGGCGTGCCGCTGATCCTCGACCATCAGGTCGACGACGCGGTGGCCGAGCGCCTGTCCCAGGTCCAGGAATATTACGACGCCCGCTGCGAGGCCTTGAGGGAGCGCCAGAGCGGCACCGCGCCCTACAAGCCGCTCAAGCCCGACGCGCTCTACCTCTCGCCGAACGAGTGGGCGAAGCGCATCGACGGGGCCACGGTCGCCCGCCTCGCCCCCTTCGACGTGCCGGAGGTGACCGGCCGCCGGCTGATCGATGGCGAGGGCGTACCCGGCCGCAGCTTCGCGCCGGAGCGGGCCCAGGAGGGCGTCAACGTCTTCGACGCGGCGGTGACTCACGTCCGCGACCTGCAGGGCGCGGGTCACCACGTCGTCCTGGCGGCGTGGTCGGAGGGGTCGCGCGACCGGCTCTGCGGCGTGCTGACCGAGCACGGCCTGCCGAAGCCGAAGACCATCACGCGGCTCTCCGACATCCTGGCGATGAAGCGCGGCCAGGATATCGGCGTCGCGGTCTGGGGCCTGGAGGCGGGCTTCTCCGCCGGCCAGCTCGCCGTGGTGGCCGAGGGCGACATCCTCGGCGACCGGCTGGTCCGGCCGAAGCGCAAGGCCAAGCGCCCCCAGGACGTGATCCTGGAGGTGCAGGCGCTGGCGCCGGGCGACCTTGTGGTCCACGCCGATCACGGCATCGGCCGCTTCGTCGGCCTCAAGACCGTGACGGCGGCGGGCGCACCCCACGACTGCCTGGAGATCCAGTACAGCGGCGGCCTGCTGCTGCTGCCGGTCGAGAATATCGAGCTCCTGACCCGCTACGGCTCGGAGGATGCCGAGGTCGCCCTCGACAAGCTCGGCGGCGGGGCCTGGCAGGCGCGCAAGGCCAAGCTGAAGCGCCGGATCATGGAGATGGCCGGCGCCCTCATCAAGGTCGCGGCCGAGCGCTTCCTGAAGTCGGCGCCGAAGATGGCGCCGCCGGAAGGCACCTACGGCGAGTTCGCCGCCCGCTTCCCCTACGAGGAAACCGAGGACCAGGAGGCGGCGATCGCCGCCACCCTCGGCGATCTCACCTCCGGCCGGCCGATGGACCGTCTGGTCTGCGGCGATGTCGGCTTCGGCAAGACCGAGGTGGCGCTCCGCGCCGCCTTCGTCACCGCCCTGTCCGGCAAGCAGGTGGCGGTCGTGGTGCCGACCACGCTTCTCGCGCGCCAGCACGCCCGCACCTTCGAGGCCCGGTTCAAGGGCCTGCCGGTCAATGTCGCCCAGGCCTCGCGCTTCGTCGGCAACGCCGATTTGAAGAAGGTCCGCGAGGGCTTGGCCGACGGCTCGATCGACATCGTGGTCGGCACCCACGCGCTGCTCGCGAAGACCATCGCCTTCAAGGATCTCGGCCTCATCATCGTCGACGAGGAGCAGCATTTCGGCGTCGCCCACAAGGAGCGGCTGAAGGCGCTGAAGGCGGAAGTCCACGTGCTGACGCTCTCGGCGACGCCGATCCCGCGCACGCTCCAGCTCGCCATGACCGGGGTGCGCGAGCTCTCGATCATCGCGACGCCACCGGTGGATCGGCTCGCGGTGCGCACCTTCGTGATGCCGTTCGACCCGCTCTCGATCCGCGAGGCGCTGCTGCGCGAGCGCTACCGGGGTGGACAAGCCTTCTACGTCGTGCCGCGCATCGAGCACCTGGAGGAGGTCAAGCGCTTCCTCGACCGCGAGGTGCCCGAGGCCAAGGTGGCGGTGGCCCATGGCCAGATGGCGGCGGGCCAGCTCGAGGACGTGATGACGGCCTTCTACGAGGGCCAGTACGACATCCTGCTCGCCACCACGATCGTCGAATCGGGCCTCGACATCCCGACCGCCAACACGCTGATCGTCCACCGCGCCGACATGTTCGGCCTCGCCCAGCTCTACCAGCTGCGCGGCCGCGTCGGCCGCTCCAAGGCCCGGGCCTACGCCCTGTTCACGACCCCGGAGGGCAAGACCCTGACGGTGCAGGCGGAGCGCCGCCTCTCGGTGCTGCAATCCCTCGACACGCTGGGGGCTGGCTTCCAGCTCGCCAGCCACGACCTCGACATCCGCGGCGCCGGCAACCTGCTCGGCGACGAGCAATCCGGCCACGTCAAGGAGGTCGGCTACGAGCTCTACCAGCAGATGCTGGAGAGCGCGGTCGCGGCGCTCAAGTCCGGCAACGCGCTCCCGACCGACGAGCAATGGTCGCCGACCATCGCGCTCGGCGCCCCCGTCACGATGCCGGAGGAATACGTCTCCGATCTCTCGGTGCGCCTCGGCCTCTACCGCCGCCTCGCGACGCTGGAGAGCGACGGAGAACTGGAGAGCTTCGGCGCCGAGCTGATCGACCGCTTCGGCCCGATGCCGCCGGAGGTCGAGCAGCTCCTGAAGATCGTGACGATCAAGATCCTGTGCCGCGAGACCAACGTCGAGAAGGTCGAGGCAGGCCCGAAGGGCATCGTCATGCACTTCCGCGACCGTGCCTTCGCCAACCCGGCCAAGCTCGCCGGCTACATCGCCGACCAGCGCTCCTTCGCCAAGGTGCGGCCGGACATGAGCGTGGTATTCATCCGCGACCTCGCGACGGTGGCCGAGCGGCTGAAGGAGACCACCGCGATCCTGCGGGATCTGGTGAAGCTGATCACGAAGAAGAAGGCGGCGTGACGAAAAAAGGGGACGGCCCCGCGGCCGTCCCCTTTTGGCGGATCGCGGGCAATGCCTGCGTCAGGCGGCCTGCAGTGTCCGCAGGCCCGAGAACCCGATCAGCTTGCGGGCATCCTCGTCCCAGAGGGCAAGCCCGAGGCAGCGCAGGCTGTCGCGCAAAGTCAGCCGGCCGACCTCGCCGAGCGTCGCGTGGCCGTCCAGGCATTCCTGGAGGCGGTAGTTCGGGATGCGGCTGTTCACGTGGTGGATGTGGTGCAGGCCGACATTGCCGGTGAACCACTGCAGCACCGCCGGCAGGACGTAGTACGAGCTGCCGCCGAGCGCCGCGCGGTGGAAGTCCCAGGCCTCCGGCCCCTCCCAGACGGTCTCCTCGTACTGGTGCTGGACGTAGAACAGCCAGCCGCCGATCCAGGCGGCGACGCTGACGACCGGCAGTAGCACCCAGAGCACCGGCCCGATCCCGCCGCTCGCGACGGCGAGAACCGCCACCATCGCGGCGAGCGCGAGGTCGAGAGCCAGCACGTCCCGCCACGCGGTCCGCCAGGGCAGGCCGCTGCCGAAGGGAAACCGGTGCAGCACCAGGAAGTTGAGCGGCGAACCGAGGACGATCAGGATGAACGGGTTGCGGTAGAGCCGGTAGCGCAGCCGCTGCCAGCGCGACAGGGCGAGGTATTCGCGCACGGTCAGCGTGTGGATATCGCCCGTGCCGCGGCGGCTGAGATCGCCGGTGGAGGCGTGGTGGAGGGCATGCGCCCGCTTCCAGCTGTCGTAGGGGGTCACGGTCAGGAGGCTCAAGAGCCGGCCGAGCGCGTCGTTGGCGGTGCGCGAGGGCAGGAACGAGCCGTGTCCGCAATCGTGCTGGATGATGAACAGCCGGACTAGCAGACCGCCGGCCGGGACGGCGAGCGGAAGAACCCAGAGTTCATGGCCCTGCGCCGCCGCCCAGAGCATGAGTGCGCAGACGGCGAGGTACGGCAGGAGGGTGTTGGCCACCTGGCGGAGGGCGAGCCGCGGAACGGGGTCCCGATAGGCCGCGCAGTGGCGGGCGACCTCGCGCGCGAGCGCCGCGACGTCGATCCGGGACGCCTCGGTCTCGGTCCGGCTCGGGGCCGCAGGGTTCGTCGTGCTGTCTGTCACGGTGGGTCGGCAATCCTGTCTGCTGGTCGGTCGCGCGATGGATCTCGACCCGGTGCGACATCCGCGCGTGGCGGACGGAAGGCCGCCGACGGCGCCGAACCCGGGTGGGGCGATCCACGATCGAGGACGAGGGGGCAGAGGCCGGCCGGAAGGGCCGGGCCGCTGCCGGGTGGGACGCCCCCATAGCATCAATCGCGCGGGCAGGGGGACAGGACCGCGCGACGAACGCCGCGGCATGGTCGTCCCTGCCCGGCCGGTCGCAGGCGGACGAGGCGGACGCCCGCCCTCAGAACCGCGCGATCACCTGCACCCGCACCGTTCGCGAGGCACCGGGCGTGATGTTGTTGTTGGCATCCGCCGTCGCGATGTAGCGCCGGTCGAACAGGTTCTCGATGTTGACCTGCGCCCGCACCCCCTCGGTCACCTGGTAGAACAGGCCGAGGTCGAAGCGGGTGACGCTCGGCAGGCGCACGGTGTTGTCGGACGACGCGAAGGTGTGGGTCTGGTTGATGACGCCGATACCGACCGCGAAGTCCGGCGTGATCGCGAACTTGTTCCACAGGGTGATGGCATTGAACGGTACGAGGGCCACCGTGTTGCCGGCCCGGATCGCGGTCGAGCCGGAGCTGAAGTTGCTGACGATGCGGGCGTCGGTAAAGGCGTAGCCGCCGGCGATCTGCCACCTTTCGGTGACGAAGCCGTTGGCGCCGATCTCGGCGCCCTTGGTGTTGGTCTGCCCGGTGGTGAGGAAGTAGCCGGGCCGGTTCGGGTCGGCGAAGCGCTGGTTATAGCGGTCGAGGTCGTAGAGCGCTGCCGTGAGCTGGAGCACCGGCGAGACGTCCCACTTCGCGCCGACCTCGCGGTTCTCGAACCGCTCCGGCACCGCGATCGACAGGCCCGGGGTCAGGGAGGAGAACTGGTCGCCGGCCGAGGGCAGGTAGGAGACGCTGTAGCTGCCGTAGAACGAGAGGGTCTCCCACGGCTTGACCACGAAGCCGGCCCGCGGCGAAACGAGGTCGTCGACCCGCGCGGTGGTGATCTGCGTGCCACGGTCGGTCGCGGCGAAGTCGAAATGGTCGTAGCGCAGGCCGGCGATCAGCTGCAGGTGCGGCGAGATCTCGATCTGGTCCTGCACGTAGGCCGCGGCGAGGCCGAGGTCGTAGCGGCTGTTGTTGCCGCCGTTGTAGCGGAAATTCACCGGCACCCGCGAGACCGGCGAGAGCGGGTTCACCACCAGCGCGGTCGGGCCCGTGGTCGAGAAGAAGCCGTCCTGCCGGAAGGCGAGGCCGGTCTGGTAGCCGAGCTCGAACCCGCCGAGCAGGGTATGGCCGAGCGGGCCGGTGGCGAACTTGTAAGTGAAGTCGTTCTGGCTGAAGTAGTTCGTGCGCGGCGTAGCGTTGTTGTAGGCGCTCAGGCTCATGCTGGTGCCGGCGGCGTTGACGGCGCTGCCGGGAAAGACGTTCTGGTAGAACTTGTCGTAGTCGGCGAAGCGCAACTGACTGTGCATCTGCACGCCGGATTCGAAGCGGTGGTCGAGGGTCGCGGTGGCGATGTTCGCGTCGACCCGGGCGTAGCTGAGGTCCGGGTTGCCGAAGAAGGTCCGGGTGTTGTCGCGGTAGCGGTAGGGTCGGCCGAACTGCGAGGGGATGCCGCGGTCGGTGACGCGGTCGTCGTGAAAATACTCGTAGGAGAGCTTGAGCGTGGTGTCGGGCCCGAGCACCAGCGTCCCGGTCGGATTGATGCCGTAGCGGCGGATATGGCCGAAGTCGCGGTAGGTGCCGGTATCCTCGACGACGCCGTTGAGGCGGAAGAACGCGCTGTCCGAGAACCGGTCGCCGATGTCGAGAGAGAGGCGCTTGTTGTCGAAGGCGCCGCCTTGCGCGACGATCTCGCGGACCGGCACGCCGTCGGCCTCCTTCAGCACCCGGTTGATGACCCCACCGCCGCCGCCGCGACCGAAGATCATCGCGTTCGGACCTTTCAGCACCTCGATCCGCTCGATGTTGTAGAGATCGCGAAAATACTGCACGTCGTCGCGGATGCCGTTGACGTAGAAATCGGCGTTGGAGCGCTGGCCGCGGATCACCACGTCGTCGCGATTGCCCTCGCCCTGGTGGGGGATCACGCCGGGCACGTAGCGGATCGCCTCCGTCAGGCTCTGGAAGCCCTGGTCGCGGATCTGCTCGCGCGTCACCACGGTGACCGATTGCGGCGTGTCGATCAGGGGCGTGTCGGTGCGGGTCGCCGATGCGGTGCGCCGGGTGAGGTAGCCGACCGTGTCGCCGCGCCCGGCATTCCTCGCTCCGGCGACGTCGATCGTCTCGAGGGCGACCTCGCCCTCGGGCGGGGCGGGCTGCTGCGCGAGGGCGGCGACAGGCGCCAGCATCGTGGTGGCAAGCAACAGGGTGGCGCGGGCAGGCGCGGCCGGCTTCGTCATGGCGGATCGTCCGAGAGATAGAGCTGCGGCCTCGCGAGGGGCGCCCTGTTCTCGCGAGACCTTGCCGCCTTGGCAGCCGCACACTCCCTGCGCAACGGCGTGACTATCGGAAACAAACAGTTCTTGTTTTTATCTGTTATAAGATGAAGTCGTGATCCGGCGGCGAAGCGCTTGGCCGTGCTGCGTTAGCGCCCGCGCCTTGCAATCGTTCGAAGAAGCTTGGCCGTCGCGAACCGGCCTGGATGTTGCCGAAATGCATCATGTCGGCACCGTCGTCGTATCCGGCGGATTGCAGGGTGTGTCCCGGACGTGGGGGTTCAGGCGTCCAGGCGGTCCCGCGCCGGCATCGTCGCCGGACCGGTCGGGGTGGGCCCGACCTGCGCGGCCCGCAGGCCCGCCGCCATGGCCTGCAGGCGGGTCTGCGGGTCCTCGGGCTGGATCACGCCGGCCGACATCACCAGCTTGGCGGCGTCGTCGACGCTGATCGACAACTCGATCACCTCGGCGCGGGGCAGGTAGAAGAAGAAGCCGGTGGTCGGGTTCGGGGCGCAGGGCAGGAACACGCCGACATGGTCGTGCCCGGATCCGAGCGCCGTCTGCACGTCGGGTCCGGCCGGGGCCGACAGGAACACGATCGACCACGTGCCCTTCACCGGGAACTCGACGAGGCCGACGGTGCGGAACGAGGTCCCGCTGGTGGAAAAAAGCGTCTCGAACACCTGCCGCAGGCCGCGATACAGCCCGGAGATGACCGGGGTGCGGGCGAGCAGCACCTCGCCGAACTCCACCACCGAACGGCCGACGAGGTTGGCGGTGAGCGCGCCGAGGGTGGTCAACGCCACGAAGGCGATGACGAGGCCGAGGCCCGGCACGCTGAACGGCAGGTAATGGTCCGGCAGGTAGGCCGAGGGCACCAGCGGCTTGACCCAGCCGTCGATCAGGCTGATGCACCACCAGGTGATGTAGATCGTGATCGCCAGGGGGCCGGCGACGATGACGCCGGTGAAGAAGTAGTTCCGCAGGCGGCCGCGGACGCTGACCCGCTTGCGGGTCGCCGACGGGTCCGGATCGGGGATCAACGGCGAGGTTTCCGACACGATCTGCGATTCTCGACCCGGGCAGGCGCCCCCTGCCCTCGAAGAGGTAGCGGTTTGCTGCGCTGCGCTCAAGGCGGGGAAGACCCTTTGTCGGTCCGGCCTTCGTCGGATCCCGCCGCCCTGCGGGCGGTCCTGGCCCGGGCGCTCGCCGATCCGGCGGTGACCTGGAGCCTCGGCGGCTACGGGGCGGGCGCCACCTTCCGGCGCGATCCCGGCGAGGCGGCGGAGCCCCCGCGCGACGGGCGCCCCGGCCTCGTCACGCCCCGCGGCGCCCTGATCCTGGAGGGGGCCGGCACCCTCGTGCCGGTGGCCTACGAGACGGCGCTCGGCGGCGAATCCTGGAGCCAGGCCCTCGCGCTGTGCCGGCCGCTTCCCGACTTGCCGCCCTGCCCCGCCCCCTTCGTGAGCGAGTGCGGCCCCGACGAGGATGCGGCGCGGCCCGAGGATCGCGATCGCGTGCTGTTCTGCCTCGGGCTGCCCTCGCGCCAGGTCCGGCTCCTCGCCCGGGTGCGCGGTGCCGCCATCCCCGTCTTGCGCGCGGCCTGCGGCCGCCCGGCCGACGCCGCCCTCTGGGAGCGCCTGCCGGCGCTCGGGGCGACGCTGGTGGCGGCATCGCACCGCGCCCGCATCGAGGTCGCCCTGCCCGACGCGCATCCGGGACCGCGGGCGCAATGGTTCGACAAGCTCCTGCGCCAGGGCCGGCTGCACGCCGCCACCGCCCCGATCCCGGCGGGCTTCGCCCCGGTGATCCACCTGCACCCGCCCCATCCGCTGACGGAGGGCGGCTACGACCGCGAGCGCCACGCCGCGTTCCAGGACTGGCTGGCGCGCTGGGGCGATCCGGCGCTGGTCGCGCTCAAGGCCCGCATCCTCGCCGGGGAGACGATGGCCTTGCCCGGGACGCGGGCGGCGCGGGCCGCGGTCCGGGTGGGACTGGCGCAGCGGCGATGTCTCGCCGCGGACCGGCCTGCGCCGGCCGCTCCCTGAACGCGAGAAGGCGGGACGCTCGCACGCCCCGCCTCCCCTTCTCGATCGGTTCGAACTCAGTTGCTCGGCAAGTTCAGTTGCTCGCCAAGTTCAGTTACTCGCCAGGTGCGGGACCGGATCGACCGGGGTGGCGCCCTTCCGGATCTCGAAGTGGAGCTGCGGCGAGGTGACGTTGCCCGATGCGCCGGACTTGGCGATGGTCTGGCCGCGCTTCACCTTCTCGCCCGGCCGCACGTCGATCTCGCCGTTATGGGCGTAGGCCGAGACGTAGCCGTTGGAATGGCGCACCAGGACCAGCTTGCCGTAGCCCTTCACGTCGCTGCCGGCATAGGCCACGGTGCCCTCCTCGGCGGCCTTCACCGGGGTACCCTCGGGCACCGCGATGTTGATGCCCTCGTTGCCGCTCGAGCCGTAGCCCGAGATCACCCGGCCGCGGGCTGGCCAGCGGAAGCTCGATTGCGGATCGGGCGCGGGCGCCGCCGGGGCGACGGCCGGAGCCGGGGCCGGCTCGGGCGCCTTCTCGGGCAGGGCCGCGACCTTCACCGGCTTGACCGGCTCGGGCTTCGGCGCGGGCTTCACCTCGGCGACCTTCTTGACCTCGGGCTTCGGCGCCTCGGCGACCTTCGGCTCCGGCTTCTTGACCTCCGGCTTGGCCTCGGCCTTGATCTCGATCTTCCGTGGCTCGGGCTTGACCGCCTCGGCGACCTTCTTAGGCTCGGGCTTCGCCTTCTCGACGGCCTTCGGCTCGGGCTTCCTGTGCTCGGCCTTCTGCGGCTTGGCCGCGACGGTCTCGTCCCCGTCGTCGTCCTGCTGGCGCGCGGCCACCTTGGCGACGGGTTTCGGTTCGGGCTTGACGGCAACCTTCGGCTCGGGCCGCTGCGGCTTAGCCACGACCTTCTCGCCGTCCTCATCGCGCGGCTCGGGCTTGCGATGGTTCAGCTTGGCGGCGCGCTCGGCGGCGGCGGGTGCTACCGGCTTCGCCTCGGCCTGGCCGGGGCGGGTATGGGCCTTCCGGGCCGATTCCGCCTGTTGCTCGCGGCGTGCGGCCTCCTGCTCGCGGCGTGCGGCGTCCGCCTCGCGGCGCGCGGCCTCCTGCTCACGACGCGTGGCCTCCTGCTCGCGGCGCGCGACCTCCGGGTCGCGGCGCACGGGCTCGGGGCGGGGCGCGACCTCGGCGACCCGGCGCACCGGCTCGGCCGGGCGCGTCTCGGCGACTGGCACCCGCGGCGCGGGCGCCGCCGGGACCGTCCGGGCGCTCATCGCGGGGGCGCCGCCGGCATGGTAGACCGGGATCACGATCTGGCGGCCGGCGGTGACCTGCGAGGCGCTCGACAGGCCGTTGGCCTGGAGGATCGCCGCCGAGGGCACGCCGAAGCGGGTCGACATCTGGTTCAGGCTGTCGTTGGCGCCGACCGTGATGGTGGTGCCGCCGGCGGCCGACCAGCCGGCCGGACCGCCGGTGACCGGGGCCGCCGCGGCGACGCGCGGCGTCTGCACCGGGGTCGAGACCTGACGGTTCGAGAGCGGCGCGGCGGCCAGCGGGGCCGAGAGCGGCCGCGACTGGATCGGCGTCGAGCGCACCGCCGGCGCCACCGCCCCGCCCTCGGGCAGGCTGCCGGTGGCCCCCGGATCCCCGCTCGCACTCGATGAGAACGGGTTCGAGAACGGGTCGAGCCGCACCGCATCGGTGCTGCAGGCCGCCGAAGCACCCCCGATCAGCCCGATGAGGGCGAAGCGCGACAGCGCCCGCATCCCCTTGCCTGTCCCGCGTTCCGGCATCGACGCACCCGTACATCCACGCAACCGTATGATGCGGATTCAAAGCGGATTCAGGTTAAGCTTCCGTTGCGGGGCGGTTGTTTGCCTTCACGCTGAAGGCTGGATTCCGGCCTAGGCGGGGTGGAGCGGCGGCCCGGTCAGAGGCTGGCCGCGAGGCCGGGCGTCAGCGGGCCGATGCGGAGCGGCGTCTCGCGCACCTGCCGCCACGGGCCGTCCGCCTCCTGCGCGATGGCCACCAGACGGGGCCCGGCCGGCGTGCCGAGCGCACCGACGAGGCGCCCGCCCGGGTTCAGGCGCGCGATGAGGGCCTGGGGCAGGTCGGCGAGCCGGCCGTTGACGAGGATACGGTCGAAGCTGCCGGCCTCCTCGGGCGGTGCGCAGCCGTCGGCGAGCCCGACCATCGCGGCGCCGAAGCCGAGCGCGTCGAGGCGCGAGCGGGCGTTGCGGGCCAGCGTCGCGTAGCGCTCCAGGCTGACCACCTCGGCGGCGCCGAGACGCAGCAGCAGGGCCGTGGCGTAGCCCGAGCCGGTGCCGACTTCGAGCACCCGCGCGCCTTGCGGGTTGAGCGCCGCCAGCATCGTGGCGATGACGCTCGGCGCCGTCATGGTCTGGCCGCAGGGCAGCGGCAGGGCGAGATCGCGGCGGGCGAGATCGCGGAAGGCGAGCGGCGCGAAGGCCTCCCGCGGCACCCGCTCCATCGCGCCGAGCACCGCGGCGTCGCGCACCCCGCGGGCGCGCAGGCCCAGCACGAAGGCCGCGGTCTCGACCGCGCCGGACGCCGCCTCGGAATCCTCCCGGCCGGACCCGTCCGGCGCCTCTTCCTCGCTCACGCCAGGGCCTGGGCGAAGCGCGTCAGCGTCGGCTCGTCGGTGAGGTCGAGACGCAAGGGGGTCACCGAGATCTTCCCGTCGGCGATCGCCTTCAGGTCGGTGCCGTGGCCCGGCTCGAACCGCGCCTTGGCGAAGGCGAGCCAGAAATACGGGTTGCCGCGCCCGTCGACCCGCTCGTCGATCGACAGCAGGGCCTGGTTGCGCACCCCTTGCGCCGCCACCGCGATGCCCTGGACGTCGTCGGGCTCGCAATCCGGAAAGTTGACGTTGACCAGGATGCCCGGCTCGATTCCAGCCTCCAGGATGCGCCGCACCACCGACGCCCCGTGCTTCGCCGCCGTGTGCCACTTCACGTTGGCGCGCCCGCCGGCGCCGTAGGCCTGGCTCAGCGCCACCGCCTTCACGCCGAGGATCGTCGCCTCCATGGCGCCCGCGATGGTGCCCGAATAGGTCACGTCCTCGGCGACGTTCTGGCCGCGGTTGACGCCCGAGAGCACGAGGTCGGGCCCGTGCTCCTTCAGGATGTGGCGGATGCCCATGATGATGCAGTCGGAGGGCGTGCCCTTCACCGCGAAGCGCTTCTCGCCGGCCTGGCGCAGGCGCAGGGGATCGTTGAGCGACAGCGAGTGCGACACGCCGCTCTGGTCGGTCTCGGGGGCGACGACCCAGACGTCGTCGGAGAGTTGCCCGGCGATCTCCTCCAGGCAGCGCAGGCCCGGCGCGTGGATGCCGTCGTCGTTGGTGACGAGAATGCGCATCACCGGTGTCCTTCGATGCGGTTGAGCCCGCCCATGTAGGGCGCGAGGGCCGACGGGATCGTGACGCTGCCGTCGGGGTTCTGGTAGTTCTCCATCACGGCGATCAGCGCGCGGCCGACCGCGACGCCCGAGCCGTTGAGGGTGTGGACATAGGCGACGCCCTTGCCCTCCCGCGGGCGGTAGCGCGCCTCCATCCGGCGGGCCTGGAAGTCGCCGCAGACCGAGCAGGACGAGATCTCGCGATAGGTCTTCTGCCCCGGCAGCCAGGCCTCGATGTCGTAGGTCTTGGCCGAGGCGAAGCCCATGTCGCCGGTGCAGAGCGTGACGACCCGGAACGGGATGTCAAGGCGCTTGAGCACGGCTTCCGCGCAGGCCAGCATCCGCTCGTGCTCCTCGGTCGAGCGCTCCGGCGCGGTGACCGAGACGAGCTCGACCTTGCTGAACTGGTGCTGGCGCAGCATGCCGCGGGTGTCGCGCCCCGCCGCCCCGGCCTCGGCCCTGAAGCAGGGCGTGAGGGCGGTGAAGCGGAGCGGCAGCTCGTCCTCGGCGAGGATCGATTCGCGCACGAGGTTGGTGAGCGGGACTTCCGCCGTCGGGATCAGCCAGCGGTTCGGCGCGCCGCTCTCCTGCGCAGTCTCGGGCGAGCCCTGGACCGCCGCGAACTGGTCGTCGCGGAACTTCGGCAGCTGCGCCGTACCGAACATCGCCTCGTCGCGCACGAGCAGCGGCGGCACCACCTCGGTATAGCCGTGCTCAGCCGTGTGCAGGTCGAGCATGAACTGGCCGAGCGCCCGCTCCAGCCGGGCGATCTGGCCCTTCAGCACCACGAAGCGCGAGCCGGAGAGCTTCGAGGCGGTCTCGAAGTCCATCAGGCCCATGGCCTCGCCGAGCTCGAAATGCTGGCGGCCTTCCTGGGAGAGCCCGCGACCCTCGAAGCGGCTCTTCTCGACGTTGTCGTGCTCGTCGCGGCCCTCCGGCACGTCCGGACCCGGAATGTTCGGGATCGCCGCCAGGCGCTCGGCGAGCGCCTTGCCGGCAGTGTCGGCGGCGGCGTCGAGGGCCGGCGCCTCCTCCTTCAGCCGCGCGACCTCGGCCATCAGCGCTTGGGCCCGCGCCTCGTCCTTGGCCTTCTTGGCCGCGCCGATCTCCTTCGACAGGGCGTTGCGCTTCTCCTGGGCCGCTTGCGCCGCCGAGATCGCCGACTTGCGCTCGTCGTCGAGGCCGATCAGCGCCGAGGCGAGCGGCTCCAGCCCGCGGCTCGTCAGGCTCTTGTCGAAGGCGGCCGGGTTGTCGCGGATGGCCCGGATGTCGTGCATGGCGCAGTCCGAATCGTTCTTCTCAAGGCGCCGGAGGGTCCGGCGATGACGCCAGGACGCTTTGCAGCATCGGCCCGGCGGCGACAAGGGAGGAGCCTGCCTCGCTCTCGCGCCTCGAGCCGACCTCGAAATCCGGTCGTGACGTTCAACGTGGTGTCGAGATGCACCCTTTCCCCTGCCCGCGCAGAGACGGCCGCACCAGTTGCGCACAAGTCGGCTTTGCCGACACTCATGGTGCCGGCACGCGAGAGCCGCGGTCGTTTGGCGCTCTCCGGCAAGCGGCTCGCAGCCGTCATGCAGGTCGGGCTGTCCGCTGCTCCATCGCGGCCCGCTTCGCGGACAGGATGCGGCTGCGCCCGCTATCCGTTTCCTGCACGGTAACCGTGCAAAATCGTTGATCGATCGGGGCCCTGGCCCTACATTCGCGAAGTGATGGCCGCGGTGGCAGCCGCGACCCTCGTTAGGCGACTTGCTAGCTCGTCACCAGAGCCCGATCGTGATGGTCAGAGACCATCCGGTCGGGTTTTTGGCAACGATGACGGTGATCATCGGAAATCCGATCACGCCGCTCACCTCCCTTCCAGCCATACCTGCTCAGCCCTCGCGGGTTTCGGTGGCGGTCGGCAATCTCCGCCACAAGCCCCGCTCGCCACGGGGCTTTCGCGACTGGAAGGGTGTCGCCTGCGATAACAATATCAGGCCCTGCTTTCGCATCAAGTCGGAGATGTCAGAAATCTTGCTGCGATCCCAGCGGCGCGATGCCAATCATTGCATTTACAAAAATTAATACCGTTTACTGATTGCTTACTTTTGTGTTTTGCCGCGCCTGCGTGTGCCTTGGTATTTTGGCTTGGCGCCGATCGCCAATGCGCAACGTTATACGTCTTCTGTCATTTGCAGCCAGCCTGAACCCTTTTGTACAGAGAGTCGGCAAATTCAGCCGGTGATGCCAGGACGATTGGCAGCATCGGCCCGGCGGGGACAAGGGAGGAGCCGCCGCTCGCCCGAACCGCCCCGCTTGCAGCCGCCCGCCCCGGCGTGAGAAGAGCCCGGCGCGCTGGGCGCGGCTCACCCCCGCCTCCGGCCCGAACTTTGCAGAACTGGTCAACGCATGAACATCTTCGCCGCCTTCGAGGCCCGCATCGGCGAGGCGCTCGAGACGCTCACCCGCGCCGGCACCCTGCCGGAGGGGCTGGACCGCGCCCGCGTGGTGGTCGAGCCGCCGCGCGATCCGAGCCACGGCGACCTCGCCACCAACGCCGCCCTGGTACTGGCGAAGGAGGCGCGCACCAATCCGAAGGCCCTCGCCGAGGCGCTCGCCGCCGAGCTGCGCCAGGATCCCCGCGTGACGGAGGCCGCGGTCGCCGGGCCGGGCTTCATCAACCTGCGGCTGAACCCCGAGATCTACGCCGAGGTGGTGCGGGCGGTCCTGCGCGAGGGCGAGGCCTACGGTCGCGGCGCACCCGTGCCGGGCGGGGTCAACGTCGAGTACGTCTCGGCCAATCCGACCGGTCCGATGCATGTCGGCCACGGCCGCGGCGCGGTGTTCGGCGATGCGCTGGCCAACCTCCTGGTCGCCGCCGGCCGCGACGTGACGCGCGAATACTACATCAACGATGCCGGCGCGCAGGTCGACGTGCTCGCCCGCTCAGCCTTCCTGCGCTACCGCGAGGCGTTGGGCGAGACGGTCGCGATTCCCGAGGGCCTCTATCCGGGCGACTACCTCAAGCCGGTCGGCACGGCGCTGAAGGACCAGTACGGCGACACGCTCCGCGACAAGCCGGAGAGCGAGTGGCTGCCGCTGGTGCGCGACTTCTCCATCGACCGGATGATGGACCGCATCCGCGAGGACCTGGCGGCCATCGGCATCCACCACGACGTGTTCTTCTCCGAACGCACTCTCCAGGGCGGCGGCAACGGCGGGGCCGTCGCGGCGCTGATCGCCGACCTGCGTGAAAAGGGCCTCGTCTACGAGGGCCGGCTGCCGCCGCCGAAGGGCCAGCTGCCGGAGGATTGGGAGGACCGCGAGCAGACCCTGTTCCGCGCCACCGCCTTCGGCGACGACATCGACCGGCCGCTCCTGAAATCCGACGGCAGCTTCACCTACTTCGCCTCCGACATCGCCTATCACCGCGCGAAGGTGGAGCGCGGCGCCGTCGAGCTGATCGACGTGCTCGGCGCCGACCATGGCGGCTACGTCAAGCGCATGCAGGCGGCGGTGAAGGCGGTCTCCGACGGGAAGGCGGCGCTGGACGTCAAGCTGTGCCAGCTGGTGCGGCTCCTGCGCGGCGGCGAGCCGGTGAAGATGTCGAAGCGGGCGGGCGAGTTCGTCACCCTGCGCGAGGTGATCGACGAGGTCGGGCGCGACCCCGTGCGGTTCATGATGCTCTACCGCAAGAACGACGCGACGCTCGATTTCGACCTCGCCAAGGTGGTGGAGCAGTCGAAGGACAACCCGGTCTTCTACGTCCAGTACGCCCATGCCCGCGCGGCCTCGGTGTTCCGCCAGGCCCGCGAGGCGTTTCCCGACCTCGACCTGTCGCCGGCCGCCCTCGCGGGCGCCGACCTCTCGGGCCTGACCGATGCGGGCGAGCTCGAGATGATGCGCCTGATCGCCCAGGTGCCGCGGGTGATCGAGGCGGCCGCCGCCGCACACGAGCCGCACCGGATCGCCTTCCACCTCTACGAGCTCGCCAGCGCGTTCCATAGTTTCTGGAACAAGGGCAAAGACTTGCCGCAATTACGGTTTGTTAATCAAACCGACAGAAAGTCCACCGAGGCGAGGCTGGCCCTCGTCGCTGCCCTCAAGGGCGTGGTCGCGTCCAATCTCGGGATCCTCGGCGTCGGTGCGCCCGACGAGATGCGCTGAGGCGTCGCCCCGGGGACCGGAGCGCGACCGGACGTCGCGGTATGCCGCAAGGTGATGCCGCGACGGGACGCGAGCGATGGGATCTGACGGCCGCCCTTCCCATATCGGGAGCGGCGGCCGGTGCCGCCGAGCCGGGCCCGAGCGCGGTGAGGTGACGCGAGGGTGAACAGGATGGTGCTGCCATGACGACCAATGCTTCCCGGGTTCCCGTCGATTACGACGGCTACGAGCAGGATCGGCAGCCGGCTCCCACCCGCCAGGGTCATCCGGGCGCCCGGCCCGACCCCCTCGCCGAGCTCGCCCGCATCGTCGGCCAGGACGATCCGTTCCGCGCCCTGCTCGAGGCCAAGGAGGCCAAGGAGGCGACCCGCGCCGCCGAGCCGCCGCGCGGCCGCGTCGAGCCGGTGATGCCGAGCTACGGCGAGGCGCCCCTGCCCGAATCCGGCCTGTCCGCCACCCGCTCCGAGCCGACCCTCGGGGCGCCGATGCCGGCGCATACCCCGGCTTCCGCCTTCAACCAGTACCTCGCCGCGGTCGAGCGCGAGACCGATTCCGAGCCTGCGCCCGCCGCCCCCGAGCCGGAGACGAATCCCGAGCCGCGGCCGCGGGGCCGCCGGCGCATCGCCCTCGTCGGCACCGCGCTCGGCATCGTCGCCGCCTCGATCGGCGGGGCGCTGACCTGGAAGGCTTTCCACCACAGCCGCTCCGGCGCGCCGATCCTGGTGGTGGCCGACCAGACGCCCCTCAAGGTGGCGCCGCAGAATGCCGGCGGCGTCGAGATCCCGGACCAGAACAAGCAGATCTACGAGCGCACCGCGACCGCGCCGGCCAAGGACGGGCAGATCCGCATCGTCAACCGCGAGGAGCAGCCCCTCGACGTCAAGCAGGCGGCCCGCTCGCTCGCCGCCGAGGCCGGCGCGTCGGCGACGCCCGCCGCCCCGGGCAACGCCCTGACCGAGTCCCTCGGCGAGCCGCGCCGGGTGCGCACCGTCTCGGTCCGGCCCGAGCCCTCGCCGGCCGAGGCCCAGCGCGCGGCCCAGGCCGCCGCGCAGGCGCAGGCCGCGCAAGGCCCCGCGGCCTCGCCGATCCCGACCATGACCCTGCCGAGCGAGGCGACGGGTTCGACCCCGGCGCCGATCACCCCGCGCGGCCCGCGCACCATCGCGACCGCCCCCGTGTCCCGCACCCCGGTCGCCGAGGCGCCCGCCGAGACCCCGGTCGCCGAGCCGCGGCAGAAGCCGGTGCAGCGCGTCGCCTCCGCCGAGGCGCCGACCACCACCCAGGCGGTGCCGACGCCCCAGGCGCCGGTCGGCGGCTTCTCGGTGCAGCTCTCGGTGCGCGCCACCGAGAAGGAGGCCGAGGTGGCGTTCCGCCAGGCCCAGGAGCGCTACGGCGCCGTGCTCGGCGGGCAGTCGCCGCTGATCCGCCAGGCCGAGGTCAACGGCAAGTCGATCTACCGCGTCCGCGTCGGGCCGATGGCGAAGGACAGCGCCGACAGCCTGTGCGGCAAGCTCAAGGCCGCAGGCGCCGCCTGCTTCGTCGCCAAGAACTGATATCGAGAACTGAGCCGCCGGATCTCGCGGGCCGAGGCGCCCCGGTCGCGGGCCGGGCGTCGGAAAACCCTCCGGCTGTGGCGCATCGCCGACAGCCGGGGCCGGCGAATCGCCTAAATTCTCCGCTCTTTGCGCTTGCGTTTCCCGAATCACCGGCGCCCGTCATGGGCGCCGGGCGGGACCGCGCGATCGTTCCCTTCCTCTCAACCGCCGAGAGCCGCCGTCGATGACCCTTGCCCTGATCCTCGGTTGCGCCGGCCCGACCTTGAGCCCCGAGGAGGCCGCCTTCTTCCGCGCGGTGCGGCCCTGGGGCTTCATCCTGTTCAAGCGCAACGTCGAGACGCCGGAGCAGGTCCGCGCCCTGACGGCGGCGCTCCGCGACACCGTCGGCCGGGCCGACGCGCCGATCCTGATCGACCAGGAGGGCGGCCGGGTGCAGCGCATGACGCGGCCGCACTGGCCGGCCTACCCGTCCGGCCGGGCCTATTTCCGTGCCGGCGGTCCCGAGACCGGGCCGACGCTCGCCCATCTCGGCGCCCGCCTGATGGCCTACGACCTCGCCGAGGTCGGCATCAACGTCGATTGCGCACCGGTCCTCGACGTGCCGGTGCCGGGCGCCCACGACGTCATCGGCGACCGGGCCTACGGCACCGACCCGGGGGTGGTCGCGGCCTTCGGGCGGGCGGTGGCCGAGGGGCTGATGGCCGGCGGTGTGCTGCCGGTGATGAAGCATATGCCCGGTCACGGCCGCGCCGGCGCCGACAGCCACCACGCCCTGCCGGTGGTGGAGGCGTGCCTGGAGACTCTCGACGCCCACGACTTCCGGCCCTTCCGGGCGATGGCCGACCTGCCGATGGCGATGTCGGCCCACGTGGTGTTCCGCGCCCTCGACCCGGAGAACCCCGCCACCACCTCGGCGACGGTGATCCGCGAGATCGTGCGCGGCCGCATCGGGTTCGACGGCCTCCTGATGACCGACGACCTGTCGATGAACGCCCTCTCCGGCAGCTTCCGGGATCGCACCGCCGCCGCCTTCCGGGCCGGCTGCGACGTCGGCCTGCACTGCAACGGCGTCCGGGCCGAGATGGAGGAGGTGGTGGCCGCCGCGCCCGTCCTCGCCGGCGAGGCCCTGCGCCGGGCGGACACCGCGCTCGCCCGCCTGACCCCCGCCGCCCCGGCCTTCGACCCGGCCGAGGCCCGCGCCCGCCTCGATGCCGGGCTCGCCGCCGCGGCCTGAGGTGGCGCAAGAGTTTGCCGACGCGTTGGCCGACGAGTTCGCGGAGGCCGAGGACGCCGCCGACGGCGCGGCCTTCGTGGTCGACGTCGACGGCTTCGAGGGTCCCCTCGACCTGCTGCTCGAACTGGCCCGGCGCCAGAAGGTCGACCTCGCGCGGATCTCGATCCTGGCTCTGGTCGAGCAGTACCTCGCCTTCATCGACGAGGCGCGCCGCCTGCGGCTGGAACTGGCGGCGGATTACCTGGTGATGGCGGCTTGGCTCGCCTACCTGAAGTCGCGCCTGCTGCTGCCGGCGGCGCCCCGCGGCCCCGAACCCGCCGCCGGCGACCTCGCCGAGGCCCTGAGCCTGCGCCTGCGCCGCCTCGAGGCGATCCGCGCCGCCGCCGCGATGCTCTCCGGGCGGGCCCAGCTCGGGCGCGACGTCTTCGGCCGCGGCGCCGTCCCGCCGGAGCCCGCCGCCGCGCCGGGCTCCTTCGCCGTCACCCTGCACGACCTGATCGCGGCTTATGCCCGCCAGCGTCAGGAGCAGGCGCGGGCGCAGGTGACGCTGCCGCCGCGCAGCGTGTGGTCCCTGGTCGATGCCCGTGCCGCGCTGGAGCGGCTGATCGGCCCGCAGGACGACTGGACCGACCTCGAATCCTGCCTCGCCCAGTACCTCGCCGACCCGAAGCGCCGCGCCACCGTGCGCGCCTCCTCGCTCTCCGCCGTGCTGGAACTCGCCCGCGAGGGCCAGATCCTGCTGCGCCAGGACGGCCCCTTCGCGCCGATCCAGATCCGCGCCGCGGGACCTTAGAGCCGCGTGGCGAAGGCTCTCCGCTTCCCCGGCCCGCCTCCCCCCTCCGAGGCCGCCCGCCTCGCCGAGGCGCTGATCTTCTGCGCGCCCGCGCCCCTCTCCGAGGCCGACCTCGCGGCCCGGCTGCCGCCCGGCACCGACGTTCCGGCGGTGCTCGCCGAGATCGCGGACGCCTACGCGCCCCGGGGCATCACCCTCGCGCGGGTGGCCGGCGGCTACGCCTTCCGCACGGCGCCCGACCTCGCCCCCGCCCTGCGGGGCGGCGTCCCGGAGACGCGCAAGCTGTCGCGGGCCGCCCTCGAGACGCTCGCCATCGTCGCCTACCACCAGCCGGTGACCCGGGCCGAGATCGAGGAGATCCGCGGCGTCAGCACCTCGAAGGGCTCCCTCGACCTGCTGCTCGAGACCGGCTGGGTGCGCCTGCGCGGCCGCCGCCGCACGCCGGGGCGGCCGGTCACCTACGGCACCACCCCGGCCTTCCTCGACCATTTCGGCCTCGACGCCGTCTCCGACCTGCCCGGCCTCGACGAGTTGAAGGGCCTCGGCCTGATCGAGGGCCGGCTGCCGGCCGGCTTCCGGGTGCCGCAGCCGGGTACGGCCGAGCGCGACGAGGATCCGCTGGCCCCCGGCGACGCCGCAGAAGACTGAATTCCCGGGTGGGGCATTCCGCCAGCCCCCGAGGAAACGCTTGTTTTCGCCTCCTGCCGTCCTTACGTTCCGGCCGCACCGCAGGCGCTCGGATCGCCGTTGGGCCTGCGGGAACAGAGGTTTGGGGCGTCGCACGACGCCCCGCGAGAGTGCCGCGGCGACGTGAACGCCGCGCGGGAGAGAACCATGGGCGGCGCGAGTATCTGGCACTGGATCGTCGTCGGCGTGATCATCATGCTGCTGTTCGGGCGCGGCAAGGTGTCCGACCTGATGGGCGACGTCGCCAAGGGCATCAAGGCCTTCAAGAAGGGCATGGCCGACGAGGATCAGGCCCCGACCACGACGGCGCAGGTCCCCCACGCGCAGGTCCCGCCGGTGCCGGTGGCGCCGCCGGTCGTGCAGCCGACCCCGGTCCAGCCGGTTCACGTGCAGCCGACCCCGGTTCAGCCGACCCACGTCCCGACCGCGCAGATGCCGCCGGTCTCCACCACCGAGCCGAACGTCGACCGCAAGGTCGGCTGAGCCGTCCGTCACCATTCTTTCGCGCAGGAGCGCGCGGCCGCCGGCCCGCCTCCGCGCCTTGCGCGTTCCCTGCAAGGTCATCCCGGCACTTGTCCCCGTCCATGCGCCCCGAAGGGCGCGTCCCGGCGGGAACCTGCGCGGCGGTGACTGGCGCCGGCGCACCGGCGTGCTAGACAGCCCGCGCGAGGCGCCCGCTCAAGAGTCGCGCCGCGCGAGTAGCAGGGCCGTCACGCCATGTTCGATATGAGTTGGGGCGAGGTGATGCTGATCGGCGGCGTCGCGCTCGTCGTCATCGGCCCCAAGGACCTGCCCAAGGCCCTGCGCACGGTCGGCCAGGTCACCTCCCGGCTCAAGCGCATGGCCGGCGAGTTCCAGAGCCAGTTCAGCGAGGCGATGCGCGAGGCGGAACTCGACGAGGTCCGCCGCGAGGTCGAGGGCATCAACCGCAGCGTCTCGTCCGCGACGTCGACCGGCTTCAACCCGGTCCAGACCATTCGCAACGAGATCAAGGGCGCCGTCGACGGCGTGCCGAAACCCGCGACGGCGGCGATGCCGGGGACCGATTCCCTCGTCTCCGAGCCGTACGCGGCGCTGCCGGAGCCGCATTCTCTGATCGATCCTGCGCCGATCGACCCCGCCCCCGTCGATCCAGCGGCCCCGCCCGCCTACACGCTTCCGGAGCCCGCGGCCGAGAAGCCGTCGGTCTCGGCGCTTGCCGCGGCGACCGCGCAGCTCAAGGCCGACGCGGCCCGCGCCGCGCCCGATTCGCCTCACCCCACCGCCAGCACGAGCCCGACCGCATGATGACCGAGGCCGATGAAGCCGAGATCGAGGCCTCGCGCGCGCCCCTGATCGAGCACCTGATCGAGCTGCGCTCGCGGCTGATCAAGTCGCTGCTCGCCTTCGGGGTGATGTTCTTCGTCTGCTTCTTCTTCGCGCAGCATATCTACAACATCCTGGTCCACCCCTACGTGACCGTGGTGGGGGCCGAGAAGGCGCGGCTGATCGCGACCCACTTCCTCGAGCAGGTGTTCACCAACATCAAGCTCAGCGTGTTCGGCGCCGGCTTCCTGTCCTTCCCGGTCGTGGCGACCCAGCTCTACGCCTTCGTGGCGCCGGGCCTCTACCGCAACGAGCGCCGGGCCTTCCTGCCCTACCTCGTCGCCACGCCGGTCTTCTTCCTGCTCGGCGCCCTCGTCGTCTACTTCCTGGCGATGCCGCTGCTGATCAAGTTCTCGGTCAGCCTGCAGCAGATCGGCCAGCCCGGCGAGGCCACGATCGAGCTCCTGCCGAAGGTGGACGAGTACCTCTCGCTCATCATGACGCTGATCTTCGCCTTCGGGATCGCGTTCCAGCTGCCGGTGATCCTGACCCTGCTCGGCCAGATCGGGCTGATCGACTCGAAGTTCCTGAAGGATCGCCGGCGCTACGCGATCGTGCTGGTCTTCGTCGCCGCCGCGGTGCTGACCCCGCCCGACGTGATCAGCCAGCTCTCGCTGGCGATCCCGATGCTGCTCCTCTACGAGGCCTCGATCTTCTCGGTGCGCGCGATGGAGAAGCGCCGCGAGCGGGCCCGGGCGGCGGAGGACGCGGCGGGGGAGTGAGGGCTGACCCTCCGCCTCCTCCCAGGGTCCTGCCATCCTCCGGGTCATCCCGGGGCCGCTGAAGCGGAACCCGGGATCCATAACCAGCCGAGGGCCGCAGGATTGAGCGGAGCACGATCCCGCCTCATTCTAGAACGTCGGCGGTTATGATTTCCCGGGTTCTCGCCTGCATCGGGCCCCGGGAAGACGCAGAGGGTGTCACGTTCGTCGAGGGCTGATCGACCCGGCTCTCTCTCAACCCCGTGTCGCCCGATCCGAAGGCCCGCCCCGCCCGATCCGCGGCAGGTCGCTCGCGCCGCTGCCCGGCACCACGACGAGGCGGCGGACCTCGCCGCGCAGGAAGGCCTGCAGGAAGCGGTCGTAGTTGCGGAACGAGACGCAGCCGTTCGAGGCGCCGCTCGGGCCGAGCATGTAGGTATGGGCGAGCAGCCCGACCCGGTTGTGGATGGCGCCGCTGCCGCCGACCGGGTTGAGCCGGATCGCCCGGACGCCGTGGAACAGCGCCTCGCGCTCGGTGAGGTCGTAGGTGCCGGGCGGCGTGGCGCCGCGCATCTTCAGGTGGACGTTGCGCGGGTCGTCCATGTGCGGGCCGAGGCCGGAATGCGCCTCCAGCGACTCGCCGCTCGGCAGGGTCACGGTGCGGGCGCTGATGTCGTAGACCGCGATGCCGGGGCTGGCGCTCAGGCGCGGGCGCGGGCTCGGATCGAGGCCGCCGGGGGCGGCGTAGGCGAGGGTCTGCGTCGGGACGCTCGTCCCCCCTCCCCCGAAGATCCGGTCGAACAGCGACGGCTCCTCCGGCAGCGCGGCCTTGAACACGCTCTGGGTCGAGGCCATGGCCTGGGCGGCGCGCCGCGGCACGCGGGTGGCCAGCACGGTCGGCGCGGACCGTGTCTCGGAGGGGCGCAGCTCGGGCGGGCGCGGCACCGGCAGGGGAACGGCGAAGAGCGGCGTGGTGGCGGGCTGCACCGCCGCGGACGGCGCGGCCTCGCGCGGGTCGGCATCGGGGCGCAGGACCGCGATCGGGGAGACGTCCCGCTCGACGAGGACGGCCGGCGCGGCCTCGGCGAGGCGCTGCGGCGTGGGGACCGGGGTCGCAGCCGCGACGAGCGGGTTCGCCTCGGGCGGGCTCTCGCGGGTGAAGCCCGCCGCGTCGCCCCCGAGGGTCGGCACCGGCGCGAGCATCCAGCCGAGCTCGGCCGGGGAGATGCGCGCCTCGCGCAGCGGCGCGACCGGATCCGCCGCGAGGCCCGCCACCGGGGGCCGGGCCGCCTCGCGCGGCATCAGGCCGGCAGCGGCGCCGATGCCGCCGAGCACCGCGGCGATGCCGAGGAGCCGCCGGTTGCGGCGGCGGCGGCGGAGGGAGCCCGGGGCGAGGCGACCGGACGAATACGCGACGAGGTCCATGCGGCCTGTACTCGATGGCTTGTCCCGCACGGACCCGCCCGGCCGGCCGCCGGCGCGCGAGCGCCCGACGGGCCGGTGAGATCGGCCGTTTAGGAAAGGATCAACCTTAAGCCCTCGTATTGAGCGGTCTCTTGGTTAATCCCGGCTAAATGACCCCGACCAAATTCCAAGAATTCGTGGCACGCTGATGGCGAGAAGGATCGGCGGCTCTCGGGCCGGGGCGACCGTCGTCACCCCGCTTCGGCACGCCGCGGCGCGCGGCCGGCAGGGCCATCCGGGGGAAAAGAAACGGCGCGGGTTTCTCCTCTCCCCGCGGGCGGGGAGAGGCCTGAGCTCCGAAGGGGCTCAGGGAGCAGCGAACCGAAGGTTCGCTGCGAGGGTGAGGGGGTCTCGACGAGCGAGGCTCCTTCGAAAATACCCCCTCACCCTCGCTCCGGCTGCGCCTCCGCTTGCCGTATCGCCTGAACGGCGACACGGCCCTCTCCCCGCCCGCGGGGAGAGGTGAAACCCCCGCCTCGTCCTTTCCCCAGACAGCAGGGGACGTGCAGCGATTTCCCTCGCACCGCGCGCCTTCGTCGGACCCAGACACGAAAAAGCCCGGCGCGCAGGCCGGGCCATTTCCTCTCGTCTCTCGGACCGGTCACGCCGTGCCGGCGCGGGTCCGCGAGGCCGAACGTTCGACGGTCGCTCAGGACCCAGGCGTTACGCCTGGGCGGCCTGCAGGCCCTTCACGCGGGCGGCGAGGCGCGAGACCTTCCGCGAGGCGGTGTTCTTGTGCACGATTCCCTTCTGGGACGCGCGCATGATCTCCGGCTCGGCGGTCCGCAGGGCGGTCAGCGCGATGCCGTGATCGCCGGCCTCGATCGCCTCCTCGACCTTGCGGATGAAGGTGCGCATGCGGCTGCGGCGCGAGCGGTTGACTGCCGTACGCTTGGCAATCTTGCGGGTCATCTTCTTGGCCGACACGGTGTTGGCCATCGGCGTTCCTCATTCAAAAAGGCGAGGCCCGAGCGATCCCGGCGGGATCGTGGCGTCGCGTGTCAGGGCATGGAAGCACGGGCAACCCGCCGGGCGAAAGCCCGCAGGTCCGCGAGCCGCGGTCTATAGACGCGAGCGGCCGGAACGTCAACGCCGGACCCGAAAGCCGGCTTCGGAACGCTCTCCCCGCTCAATGGTTGAGGTTCTAACACATTCAAGGGAGTTCAGCATGATCCGGTCCGCTTCCCTCCTCGCCGCCGGCCTCCTCGCGGTCTCGTTCGTCGCTGTGCCGCACCAGGCCGAGGCCAAGGGCTGCATCAAGGGCGCGATCGTCGGTGGGCTCGCCGGCAAGGCGGTCGGCCACGGCAAGGCCGGCGCGGCGGCCGGCTGCGCCGTCGGCCACCACAACGCCAACAAGAAGGCGAGCCAGGCGCAGGGCCAGTAGAACGCGGGGCCAGTAGGCTCGCGCGGCGCTCCGGGCGTATAGGAAGGGCGGTCCCGTGGATGGGGCCGCCCTCTTCTGTTTGGAGCCCGCATGACCTCGTCCGACGGCGCCCTGGTGCTGTTCTCCGGCGGGCAGGATTCGGCCACCTGCCTCGCCTGGGCCCTCGACCGGTTCGACCGCGTCGAGACCCTCGGCTTCGATTACGGCCAGCGCCACCGGATCGAGCTCGATTGCCGCGCGACGCTGCGCGCCGAGATGTCCCGGATCGTGCCCGCCTTCGCCGGGCGCCTGGGCGACGACCACACGCTGAACCTCGACGCCCTCGGTGCGGTCTCGGAGACCGCGCTGACCCGCGACACCGCCATCGCCATGGAGGCGGGCGGGCTTCCCAACACCTTCGTGCCCGGCCGCAACCTCGTCTTCCTCACCTTCGCGGCGGCGCTCGCCTACCGACGGGGCCTGCGCCACATCGTCGGCGGCATGTGCGAGACGGATTTTTCCGGCTACCCCGATTGCCGCGACGACACGATCAAGGCGCTGCAGGTCGCGCTCAACCTCGGCATGGACCGCCGCTTCGTGCTGCACACGCCCCTGATGTGGATCGACAAGGCCGAGACCTGGGGACTCGCCCGCGACCTCGGCGGTGAGCCCCTGGTCGACCTCATCGTGCGCGAGAGCCACACCTGCTACCTCGGCGAGCGCGGCGCCCTCCATCCCTGGGGCCACGGCTGCGGCACCTGCCCGGCCTGCAGCTTACGCGCCGCGGGCTATGCGCGCTTCCGTGCGGAGGATGCGTGAGCAGCGCTTGCAGGCGGTCCTTCCGTTGCGCACATTGCACCGCAAACACCGGGAGGAGAGAATCATGACCGCCTGCATCGTCGGCTGGAGCCACACGCCCTTCGGCAAGCACGACGCCGAGACCGTCGAGAGCCTGATCGTCCGCGTCGCCAACGAGGCGATGGCCCATGCGGGGATCGGCCCGCAGGACGTCGACGAGATCGTGCTCGGCCACTACAACGCGGGCTTCACCCCGCAGGACTTCACCGCCTCCCTGGTGCTCCAGGCCGATGACGGGTTCCGGTTCAAGCCGGCGACCCGGGTCGAGAATGCCTGCGCCACCGGTTCGGCGGCGGTGCACCAGGGCATCAAGACCATCGAGGCCAAGCGCGCCCGGGTGGTGCTGGTGGTCGGCGTCGAGCAGATGACCCGCACGCCCGGCCCCGAGATCGGCCGCACCCTGCTGAAGGCCTCCTACCTGCCGGAGGACGGCGACAACCCGGCGGGCTTCGCCGGCGTGTTCGGCAACATCGCCGGCGCGTACTTCCAGCGCCACGGCGACCAGTCCGACGCGCTCGCGATGATCGCCGCCAAGAACCACCATAACGGCGTCCAGAACCCCTACGCGCAGATGCGCAAGGATCTCGGCTTCGAGTTCTGCCGCACCGAATCGGACAAGAACCCCTTCGTCGCCGGCCCCCTCAAGCGCACCGATTGCTCGCTGGTCTCGGACGGCGCCGCGGCCGTGGTGCTCGCCGACACCGAAACGGCCCTGCGGATGCGCCGCGCCGTCGCCTTCCGGGCCACCGCCCACGCGCAGGACTTCCTGCCGATGTCGAAGCGCGACGTGCTGAAGTTCGAGGGCGCCGCCACCGCCTGGGCGAAGGCGCTGGGCCAGGCCGGCATCACCCTCGACGACCTGTCGCTGGTCGAGACCCACGACTGCTTCACCGTCGCCGAGCTCATCGAGTACGAGGCGATGGGCCTGACCAGGGAGGGCCGCGGCGCCGACGCGATCCGCGAGGGCTGGACCACCAAGGAGGGCAAGCTGCCTGTCAACCCGTCCGGCGGCCTGAAGGCCAAGGGCCACCCGATCGGCGCCACCGGCGTGTCGATGCACGCCCTCTCGGCGATGCAGCTCGTCGGCGAGGCCGGCGGCATGCAGATCCCGGACGCGACGCTCGCAGGCGTGTTCAACATGGGCGGCGTCGCGGTGGCGAACTACGTCAGCGTGCTCGAGCGCATCAAGTAACCGTAAGTACCCCCAACAACCGGAGCGGCAGGACCGTGACATCCTTCCTGGTCCTGCTGCTCACCTACACGATCAGCCAGTTCGACCGCGGCTTCCTCGCCATGGTCGCGCCCGATCTCGGGCCCGACCTCGGTCTCCAGCCCTCCGACCTCGCGCTCCTCTCGGCGGGCTGGTTCCTGGCCTTCGCGGCGGGCCAGGTGCCGACCGGGCTCCTCCTCGACCGCATCGGGCCGCGGCGCACCGTAGCGGGGTTCCTCGTCGCCGCCGCCCTCGGCGCAGCCTGCCTCGGGCTCGCGCAGGGGTTTTCCGGTGCCGCCGCCGCGATGGCGCTGATCGGGCTCGGCTGCGCGCCGGCGCTGATGGGCGGGCTCTACCTGTTCGGCCGGGTCTATCCGCCCGAGCGCTTCGCCATGCTCTCGTCGCTGATGATCGGCCTCGGCACCGCGGGCGACCTTCTCGGCTCGACGCCGCTGGCGCTGGCGAGCCACGCGCTCGGCTGGCGCGCGATCCTGTTCGGGCTCTCTGCCGTCACCCTGGCGGCGGCCGGGCTGGTCCTGTGGCTGATCGTCGATCCGCCGCGCCTCGCCGATCCGCCCCGTACCTCGGTCTGGCACGGCTTCGCCGAGGTCGCACGGATGCGGGCCCTGTGGCCGGTCTTCCCCGTCGTGTTCGTCAGCTACGCCGTCGTCATCGCCACCCGCTCGCTCTGGGTCGGCTCCTATCTCGGCAGCGTCCACGGCCTCGATGCGCTCCAGCGCGGCAACGGCACGCTGGCGATGAGCGCCGCGATGGCGGCGGGCGCCATCGGCTACGGGCCCCTTGAGCGGCTGGTGCGCGATCCGAAGCGCACGGCGCTCGGTGGCTGCCTCGTCACCGGCCTGGCCCTCGCCAGTCTCGGCCTGTTCGGCGGCAGCTCGACGGCGCTGGCGGTCGCGCTCCTGGCGCTGACCGGCGCGGCGGGCCTGAGCTACGGCATCCTGATGGCCCATGCCCGGCTTTTCTTCCCCGCCCACCTGCTCGGACGCGGCGTCGCCTTCATGAACATCGTCTTCATGGGCGGAGCAGCGGCTTTGCAGGGACTGTCGGCCCTGTTCGTGCTGGGCACCGGGGGGCTTTCCCCGGACGCGCTCTACGGCCGGCTGTTCCTGGCCTACGGGCTGGCGCTGCTGGCGGCCACGGCGGTGTATGCGTTCGCGCCGCGGGAGCCGGCGTATGAGCCGGTCGATCCGGGTCGGGGATCGTTGCCTACCCCGCCTCCCCCGGCGTCCGCGCCCGCAGGGCCAGGGCGTGCAGGCCGCGCTTGAAGGCGTCGTCGAGGAGCGCGTTCACCATGCGGTGGCGCTCGACCCGGCTCTTTCCCTCGAAGGCGGCCGACACCACATCCAGTCGGAAGTGAGTTTCCCCCCCCTCTCGCCAGCCGGAATGGCCGGCATGCTGGTGTGATTCGTCGACGACGCTGAGTGCCGTCGGCGCCAGCCGCTCCTCCAGCGTCGTCCTGATCCAGTCGCTCAGGCTCATCGCGCACCCGTCCTTAACCTGCTTCGGATCGAGTGACCGGAGCGGGCCCCGCCCGTCAAGCCGTCCGGTTCCGCCTGCGGCATCAGGCCCGAAGCCCTTGTGCCCATCCCGCCGCCCCTCATAATCGCCCCATCATGGATCTGAACTCGCCCCTGTTCGACCGCATCCGCATCCGGCCCTCCTGCGACGAGCCGAAGAAGGCCGAGGGTCCGGCCTGCGAACGGCCGGGCTGCACCCAGCCCGGGCTGCACAAGGCGCCCAAGGGGCGCAAGCAGGAGGGCCAGTACTGGCGCTTCTGCATGCAGCACGTGCGCGAGTACAACGCGTCCTACAACTACTTCGACGGGATGAACGACGCCGCCGTCCAGGCCTACCAGAAGGACGCGGTGATCGGGCACCGCCCGACCTGGACGATGGGCGTCAATCCTGGCGGAAAGACCGGCCCGAAGCCGGACGCCGCCCAGCGCGACTGGGACTACGTCGATCCCCTCGGCATCCTGCGCGGCGAGGGCGCCGGCCCGGCCTCGCGCCGCGCCCGGGCCGAGCCGCCGCCCCCGCGCTACTCGGCCCCGGTGCGCAAGGCCCTCGACGTGCTTGGTCTCGACGAGAGCGCCGACCCGGCCGCCGTCAAGGCGCAGTACAAGGTGCTGGTGAAGCGCTTCCATCCCGACGCCAACGGCGGCGACCGCTCGTTCGAGGACCGCCTGCGCGACATTATCAAGGCCCACGACACCCTGCGGGCCGCCGGCCTGTGCTGACGCGAGGGGGCGAACCCGGTCGGGCACGGATCTCGCATCCCTGATCCGCGGCGGGGGGGCTCGAAACCGGGCGCCTCCCCCATATATCCGGGTCAGGCACGTTTGCGCCGGCACTCCCCGCAGATTAATGACATGCGGCGCCCGCCGGTCACCCCGCGCCGTCGCGACATCCGCAGGACGCCCATGGAGGGCCAGGCCTGCCCCGACGAGGCTCCGTATGCTTGCTGAGAATACGCCACCCGCACTCCCGGACACGACCGTCTCGGTGCGCAAGGTGTTCGGGATCGATTCGAACCTCGAGGTGCCGGCCTTCTCGGCCACCGACGAGCACGTGCCGGATCTCGACCCCGACTACCTGTTCGACCGTGAGACCACCCTGGCGATCCTGGCGGGCTTCGCGCGCAACCGCCGGGTGATGATCACCGGGTATCACGGCACCGGCAAGTCCACGCATATCGAGCAGGTCGCCGCCCGCCTGAACTGGCCCTGCGTGCGCATCAACCTCGACAGCCACGTCTCGCGCATCGACCTCGTCGGCAAGGACGCGATCGTGCTCAAGGAGGGCAAGCAGGTCACCGCCTTCCAGGACGGCATCCTGCCCTGGGCGCTGCAGAACAACGTCGCCCTCGTCTTCGACGAGTACGATGCCGGCCGCCCCGACGTGATGTTCGTGATCCAGCGCGTGCTGGAGGTGTCGGGCCGCCTGACGCTCCTCGACCAGAAGCGGGTGATCCGTCCCCATCCCGGCTTCCGGCTGTTCGCCACCGCCAACACGGTCGGCCTCGGCGACACCTCGGGTTTGTATCACGGCACCCAGCAGATCAACCAGGGCCAGATGGACCGCTGGTCGATCGTCACCACGCTCAACTACCTGCCGCACGACCGCGAGGTCGACATCGTGCTCTCCAAGGCGCAGCACTATCGCGGCGACGGCGGGCGCGACATCGTCAACAAGATGGTGCGCGTCGCCGACCTCACCCGCAACGCCTTCATCAACGGCGACCTGTCGACCGTGATGAGCCCGCGCACGGTGATCACCTGGGCCGAGAACGCCGACATCTTCAACGATATCGGCTTCGCCTTCCGGGTCACCTTCCTCAACAAGTGCGACGAGCTGGAGCGCGCCCTGGTGGCCGAGTTCTACCAGCGCTCCTTCGGCAAGGAGTTGCCCGAGAGCGCGGTGAACGTCGCGCTGAGCTAAGCAATCAGGAGGTCGTCCGATGGCGGACCCGGTCTTGAGCGAGCAGCGTTCCGACGAGGCGCGGCCGTCGCGGGACCAGGCCCGCTATGACGACGACACCTATGCCTGGGCGTTGGAGCAGGCCAAGCTCCTGCGCTCGGGCCGCTTCGACGCCATCGATGTCGAACACGTGGCCGAGGAGCTGGAGAGCTTGGGTAGAAGCGAGTTCGCCAAGCTGCGCAGCTGTCTGCGCGTGCTCGTGATGCACATGCTCAAATGGGACCAGCAGCCCGAGCACCGGACGGCGAGCTGGATCTTCTCGATCCGCGAGCAGCGGCGGCGCTACCGTGACGTGCTGGCCGACAATCCGAGTCTCAGACCTCGCCGTGACGAGGCCTTGCGGCGCTGCTACCCGGATGCGCGGGACTGGGCCAGCAACGAGACACACATTCCCTCCGACGAATTCCCGCGCACCTGCCCCTACACCTGGGACGACCTGCTGGACCGCCCCTTCGACTTCGACTCGCTGAAGAAGTAGCCTCGCCATGTCCATCTCCAACCGCAAGCCCGGCGAGAAGCGCGAGTCCGTCGCCGAGCCGCTGAAGCGCTCGGTGGCCGGGACGCTGCGGGCCATCGCCCGCAAGGCCGAGATCGAGGTCACCTTCGCAACCGACCGGCCGGCCCTCACCGGCGACAAGGCCCGCCTGCCCGAGCCGCCGCGCAAGCTCTCCCCCGGCGACGTCGCGATCCTGCGCGGCCACGCCGATTCGATGGCGCTGCGGCTCGCCTGCCACGATAACGCCGTCCACCGGCGCCTCGCCCCCGAGAACGCCGCCGCCCGCGCGGTCTTCGACGCGGTCGAGCAGGCCCGGGTCGAGGCGATCGGCTCGCGCCGGATGGCCGGCGTGGCCGGCAACCTCACGGCGATGCTGGAGGACCGCTACCACCGCGGCGGCAAGTACGAGGAGATCACCGACCGCGCCGACGCGCCGATGGAGGACGCCATCGCCCTGATGGTGCGCGAGCGCCTGACCGGCCAGGCCCCGCCGCCTGCGGCGCAGCGCATCGTCGGCCTGTGGCGGGAATTCATCGAGGACCGGGCCGGGCGCAACCTCGACGGGCTGCTCGGCACCCTGGAGGACCAGCGCGCCTTCGCCCGCTCGGTGCGCGACCTGCTCTCCTCCCTCGACATGGCGGACGAGGCCCCCCTCGATCCCGACGACGAGGAGAACGACGACGAGAACGAGGCCGAATCCGACGAGCAGCAGGCCGGCGAGGGCGAGGCCGAGCAGCAGAGCCAGGGCGACCGGGCCGAGATGGAGGTCTCGGACGAGGCCTCCGACGAGATCGAGGAAGGCGCCACCGAGGCCGCCGACGCGCCCTCCGGCGAGCTGCCGGAGGATGCCGAGGATGCCGATTCGGAGGAGGCCTCCGAGTCCTGGCGCCCGCCGGGCCCGCGCGCGAACGAGCCCCGCGGCCCCGACTACAAGGTCTTCTCGCAGAAATACGACGAGGTGGTCCACGCCGAGGACCTGTGCGACGCCGACGAATTGGCGCGCCTGCGCTCCTACCTCGACAAGCAGCTCGCCCATCTCCAGGGCGTGGTCGGGCGCCTCGCCAACCGGCTGCAGCGGCGGCTCCTGGCGCAGCAGAACCGTGCCTGGGAGTTCGACCTGGAGGAGGGCCAGCTCGACCCGGCGCGCCTGGTGCGCGTGGTGATCGACCCCTTCCAGCCGCTCTCGTTCAAGCACGAGAAGGACACCAATTTCCGCGATACGGTCGTCACCCTGCTCCTCGACAATTCGGGCTCGATGCGCGGCCGGCCGATCACCGTGGCGGCGACCTGCGCCGACATCCTGGCCCGCACGCTGGAGCGCTGCGGCGTCAAGGTCGAGATCTTAGGGTTCACGACGCGGGCCTGGAAGGGCGGGCAGTCGCGGGAATCCTGGCTGCAATCGGGCAAGCCGCCGACCCCGGGCCGGCTCAACGACCTGCGCCACATCGTCTACAAGTCGGCCGACGCCCCGTGGCGCCGGGCGCGGAAAAATCTCGGGCTGATGATGCGCGAGGGCCTGCTCAAGGAGAACATCGACGGCGAGGCCCTCGACTGGGCCCACAAGCGCCTGCTCGCCCGGCCCGAGCAGCGCCGGATCCTGATGGTGATCTCCGACGGCGCGCCGGTCGACGATTCGACCCTCTCGGTCAATCCGGGCAACTACCTCGAGCGCCACCTGCGCTACGTGATCGACGAGATCGAGAATCGCTCGCCGGTGGAGCTGCTCGCCATCGGCATCGGCCACGACGTGACCCGCTACTACCGCCGGGCCGTCACCATCGTCGACGCCGAGGAGCTCGGCGGCGTGATGACCGAGAAGCTGGCCGAATTGTTCGACGAGGATGCCGGGACGATGCCTGTGCGCCGGATGGCGGCGGGCGGGCGGCGGTAGGCAGAGGTCAGCCCTCCCGCCCACGACCTCGTTCAAACCCTCCGGGTCATCCCGGGGCCGCGAAGCGGAACCCGGGATCCATCACCGCCGAGAGTTCAGAAGAGGTCGACTGCGCTCCGTCTCATTCTTCGATGGCAGCGGTTACGGATCCCGGGTTCTCGCCTCCGGCGAGCCCCGGGACGACGCAGAGAGATGTAGACTTGCGTGCCCAAACACGAAAAACCCCCGGGCGCCATGGCGCATCCGGGGGTTTTTCGCGATCGACGCTGACCGATGGAGGCGCTATGCGCCTCCCGACCGGCTCAGGCCGCCTCGGCGAGCTTCTTCTCGATCTCGCGCTTCAGCAGGCGGGCGTTCTGCGACAGGTCGGTCTCGCCGGCCTTGATCAGGAACGCGTCGAGGCCGCCGCGGTGCTCGACCGAGCGCAGGGCGTTGGCCGAGATGCGCAGGCGCACCGAGCGGCCGAGCGTGTCGGAGAGCAGGGTGACGTTGCACAGGTTCGGGAGGAACCGGCGCTTGGTCTTGTGGTTCGAGTGGCTCACGAGGTGGCCGGTGAGCACCCCCTTACCGGTGAGCTCGCAGCGACGCGACATGGTCTTCAATCCTCAACTGGTCTTGGTGCGGAGAGGGACCACGCAACGCGAGAGCCGGGCGTGCTGCGCACCCCGGCCTGAACCGGACCCCGCGAAGTCCCTGGAAAGCACGCGCCTATAGAGGGAGAGTGCGGGTCTCGTCAAGGTACGGGCTCTGAAGCGGGCCCGCGCCGCCGGGAGCGGCCGCCCGGGCTCCGAGACGACTCCGAGACAATCCGTTAACCCTAATCGCGTCACGATAGGGCCAGATTCTCCCCGCTTCATCGGGGCTGGGCGACGGTGATCGAGATCGGTTCCCTCATGCGTTCCAAGGCCTTCCTCTCGCTCGCCCTCGCGGCGGGGCTCGCCCTTCCGGCCGGCGAGGCGACGCCGGCAAAAGCCGCGCGGGGCCGCGCACCGAAGGCCGGCGAGACCGCCGTCACGGTCGATTACGGCATCATGCTCGCCGGGATGCCGATCGGCACCGCGCAGGTCACCGGCTCGGTGCAGGGCCAGCGCTACACGATGGATGTCAGCGCCCGCCTCACCGGCCTCGTCGGGGCGATCACCGGCGGCTACGGCTCGGGCCGGGCGAGCGGCGCGGTGGCGGCCCGGCCGGTGCCGGCCGCCTTCGCCCTGTCCTCGCACAGCGCCTCCGCGTCGATCACCGTGCGCATGGCGCTCGCCCGCGGCAACGTGGTCGCCTCCGACATCGCCCCGCCGCTGGTACCCGATCCCGAACGCGTCACCGTCGGCGAGGCGCACAAGCGCGGCGTCATCGATCCGGTGAGCGCCCTGATGATGCCGGCGCAAGGCCGCGGCGACCTCACCGACCCGCAGAACTGCAACCGCACCATCCCGGTCTTCGACGGCGCGAGCCGGTTCAACGTGGTGCTGAGCTACGCCGAGACCCGCAGCGTGCAGAAGCCCGGCTATGCCGGCCCGGTCCTCGTCTGCAACGCCCGCTACCAGCCGATCGCCGGCCACCGGGCCGACAAGCCGGGGGTGAAGTTCATGGAGGACAACACCGAGATGTCGGTGTGGCTCGCCCCCGTCGAGGGCGCGCGGGTGCTCCTCCCGCTGCGCATCGCCGTGCGCACCCAGCTCGGCCTCAACATCATCGAGGCGACGCGCTGGGCGCAGACCGGCCAGGGCGCCCCGGAGACGACCGTGCAGGCGGCCGCCGCGGCCCAATCTTCCGGAATGCCTACCCCCGAGACGCCGGCGGGCGGGCGCTAGAGACCCGTGCGGCGCGCCCTCTCCCTCCTCCTGCTGCTCGCCCCGCTCCCGGCGCTGGCGAACGGGCACGATTGCGGCGGCGACGCCTATTCGTCGGCGACGATGGGCGCGAACCCGCCGGGCCCGCTCACCGCCGTGCCGGACACCCTCTGCGCCGACCTCGACCAGGGCCGGGCGCCCGAGACCCGCATCGAGGTCTACGCCCCCGGCGTGGCGCCCTCGCCCTACGGCGATCGGTCCCCGTATGGCGATCGGTCGGCTCCCGCCCCATATGAGAGGAGGCCGCTGCCCGGGCCACGGCCGCGGAGTGGCCGCGATCCGGAGCGCTAGACGGGGTCCTGATCCTTGGGTTCGGGACGGCGCGGCGGCCACCGCCGCTTTACGCCCCGAGGATGTCAGTCCAGCCCGATGACGCGCCGCTCCCTCTCACCGCAGGCCCGCTTGCGCGGCGCCACGGCGGTGCTCGGTCCCACCAATACCGGCAAGACCCACCTCGCCATCGAGCGGATGCTCGGCCACCCGACCGGCATGATCGGCCTGCCGCTGCGGCTGCTCGCCCGCGAGGTCTATCACCGCGTCGTCGAGCGGGTCGGCCCCGAGCGGGTCGCCCTGATCACCGGCGAGGAGAAGATCAAGCCGAACCGGCCGAGCTACTGGATCTGCACCGCCGAGGCGATGCCGCGGGACAACACCGTCGACTTCGTCGGCATCGACGAGATCCAGCTCGGCGCCGACCGCGACCGCGGCCACACCTTCACCGACCGGCTGCTGCACCAGCGCGGCCGCGAGGAGACGCTGCTGATCGGTTCGGCGACGATGGAGCCGCTGGTCAAGGCGCTGATTCCCGGCATCCACGTCACGACGCGCCCGCGCCTGTCGCAGCTGAGCTTCGCCGGCAGCCGCAAGCTGTCGCGCCTGCCCCAGCGCAGCGCCATCGTGGCGTTCTCGGCGGAGGAAGTCTACGCCATCGCCGAGTTGCTGCGGCGCCAGCGCGGCGGCGCCGCGGTGGTGCTGGGCGCGCTGTCGCCGCGCACCCGCAACGCCCAGGTCGAGCTCTACCAGTCCGGCGAGGTCGACTACCTCGTCGCCACCGACGCGGTCGGGATGGGGCTCAACCTCGACGTCGACCACGTCGCCTTCGCGTCGAACCGCAAGTACGACGGCACGCGATTCCGTGACCTCTCCCCCTCCGAGATGGCGCAGATCGCCGGACGCGCCGGGCGCCACCTGCGCGACGGCACCTTCGGCACCACCGGGCGCTGCCCGCCGCTCGAGGCCGAGATGGTCGAGGCTCTGGAGAGCCACACCTTCGATCCGCTGCGCGTGCTGCAATGGCGCAACCCGGACCTCGATTTCGGCTCGGTCGACGCGCTCCGCCGCAGCCTCGCCGAGCATCCGAGCGAGCGCGGGCTGATCCGGGCGCCGACCGGCGACGACGAGGCGGCTCTCGACCTCCTGGCCAAGGAGGACGACATCCGCGACTACGCGACCTCGAAGAGCGCGGTGGAGCGGCTCTGGATGGTCTGCGGCGTGCCCGACTACCGCAAGTCGGCGATCCAGACCCATGCCGACCTGATCGCCCAACTGTTCCGGTTCCTGATGCGCGGCATGGCCGGACGCATCCCGGTCGACTGGTTCGCCCAGCACGTGGCGATGGTCGACCGCACCGACGGCGACATCGACGCCCTGTCGCAGCGCATCGCCCACGTGCGCACCTGGACCTTCGTGGCGAACAGACCGGACTGGCTCGCCGACCCGGAGCATTGGCAGGGCGAGACGCGTCGGGTAGAGGACAGGCTGTCCGACGCCCTGCACGAGCGGCTGGCGAGTCGATTCGTCGATCGGCGCACCAGCGTGCTGATGCGGCGCCTGAGAGAGAATACCATGTTGGAAGCTGAGATCACCGCGGGCGGCGACGTGACGGTCGAGGGACAGCACGTCGGCCATCTGCACGGATTCCAGTTCGTGCCGGATCCCGGCGCCGAGGGCCAGGAAGCCAAGACCCTGCGCAGCGCCGCCGAGAAGGCGCTGGCGAGCGAGATCGAGGCGCGGGCCGACCGGTTCGCCGCCGCGGCGGACGCGGCCCTGGTGCTCTCGAACGACGGCACGATCCGCTGGACCGGCAACCCGGTCGCCAAGCTGGTCCCGGGCGAGAAGCTCTACGCCCCCGGCCTGCGCCTGCTGGCCGACGAGCAGCTCAGCGGTCCCGCCCGCGAGAAGGTCGAGGCCCGGCTCGAGGCCTGGCTCAAGGCCCACATCGTGCGCCTGCTCGGGCCCGCCCTCGAGCTCGAGACCGCGGCCGACCTGACGGGGCTCGCCCGCGGCATCGGCTTCCAGGTCGCGGAGGCCCTCGGCGTGCTGGAGCGCGCCAAGGTCCTCAACGAGATGCGCAGCCTCGACCAGGAGGGCCGCGCGGCCCTGCGCAAGCACGGCGTGCGCTTCGGCGCCTACCACATCACCATGCCGGCGCTGCTGAAGCCCGCGCCCCGGACGCTCGCGGCGCAGCTCTGGGCGCTGCACAACGGCGGCCTCGACCAGCGCGGCCTCGACGAGATCGCGCATCTCGCCGGCTCCGGCCGCACCTCGATGCCGGTCGATCCCGAGATCGCCAAGGGCCTCTACCGCGCCGCCGGCTTCCGGGTCTGCGGCGGCCGGGCGGTGCGCGTCGACATCCTCGAGCGCCTGGCCGACCTGATCCGCCCGGCGATCGCCTACGTGCCCGGCACCACCCCCGGCGAGCCGCCTCCGGGCACCGCCGACAAGGACGGCTTCGTGCCGACCGTCGGCATGACCTCGCTCGTCGGCTGCTCGGGCGAGGACTTCGCCTCGATCCTGAAGTCGCTCGGCTACGTCGTCGACCGCCGGCCCGGCCCGGCGATCACCGTGGCCCTGCGCCCCGCCGCCGCGACGGTGCCGGTGCAGGCGAAGCCCGCCGAGAGCGCCGAGGCGGGCGAGGCCGCCGACGCCGCGTCCGAGGCGCAAACCGAGGCCGTGACGGCCGAGGCGACGGGCGACGATGCCCCGGCCGGGGAGACCGCGCCGCACGAGGTCGCCGGCGACGAGGCCGCCGAGCCGGTCGAGGCCGAGGCGGCGGAGCCCGCGCCCGAGGCGGCCGCTCAGGAGACGCACGACCAGGACGCGCCGGCTCAGGCTGCGGCGGCTCACGACGCTCCGGTCGACGGCGCCGTGGTCGAGGAGGCGCCCGTCGAGGCGCCCGCGGGCGAGGAGACGGCTCCGGTGGAAGCCGAGGCTGCGCAGGTCGAGGCGGGCGAGCCCGTCATCGAGACCGCGGCCTCCGGCGAGACCGCGGAGTCCGAGGCCTCTACCGAGGAAGCCTCTGCCGCCGAAACTCCTGCCGGAGAGACCGCCGAGGCCGCGGGCGAGCCCGCCGCGCCGGCGGAGCCGGTCGTGATCGAGGTGTGGCGGATGCACCGCCATCAGCGCAGCCACGCCCCGCGCCATCAGGGCCGCGGCCGGCCCGAGGGCCAGGGACAACGTGAGGGACAGCGCGAGGGCCAGCACGGCCGTCCGCGCGGCGGCTTCCCGCGGCCGGAGGGGGCTGAGGGCGCGCCGGCGGAGCAGCGTGCCCATCGCGCGCCCCGCGACGGCCAGCGCTGGGGCGACCGGCGCCCAAATGAGAACAGGGGTGGCGAGAACAGGGGCGGCGAGAACCGTCCCGCCGGCGAGGGCCGGCCGGAGCACCGCTTCGAGGGCCGTGGACCGGAGAACCGGGGCGAGGGCCGCCGCGACGGTCGTCCGCCGCGCGGGCCGCATCCGGGCGGGCGCGAGGGCGGCCGGCCGCCGCAGGACCGGCGCGACGGCGCCCCCCGCAACGGCGGCATGCACGATGCCCGGCCGCCGCGGCGCGAGCGCGCCCCGGATCCGGATTCCCCCTTCGCCAAGCTTCTCGCCCTCAAGGCGCAGATGGAGGCGAGGGACGGCGACAAGCGCTGACCGGGCGCCATGCGCGCGGACCGGCAGCGCCTCGACAAGTGGCTGTGGTTCGCGCGCTTCGCCAAGACGCGCTCCCTCGCCGCGCGCCTGATCGAGGACGGCTTCGTGCGGGTGAACGGCCAGCGGGCCGACGCCCCCTCGAAGGCCGTGGCGGTGGGCGACGTGGTCACGGTCGCGGCCCAGCACGTCACGGCGGCGGTGCGGGTGCTCGACCTCGGCGAGCGCCGGGGCCCGGCACCGGAGGCCCGGCTGCTCTACGCCGACCTCTCGGCCGTGTCCCCGGCGGGCCCCGCGCCCGGCGGGACGGCCCGACCGGCCCGCCTGCGGAAAGCGTGACGCGAAGGCGACGCCTCCCGGCAACCGGGGCCGCCCCGCAACGGGCGGCTTGCAAGCCCGCCCGGCCGGGTCTAAGGCCGCCCCATACGCCCGGGCGCCAGCCGCGCCCCTCACAGCCTTCGAGGTTTCACCGGCCCATGACCTACGTCGTCACCGACAACTGCATCAAGTGCAAGTACATGGACTGCGTGGAAGTGTGTCCGGTCGACTGCTTCTACGAGGGCGAGAACATGCTCGTCATCCAGCCGGACGAGTGCATCGATTGCGGCGTGTGCGAGCCCGAATGCCCGGCCGAGGCGATCAAGCCCGACACCGAGCCGGGCCTGGAGAGCTGGCTGAAGCTGAATGCCGACATGGCCAAGAGCTGGCCCAACATCACCCAGAAGAAGGCCGCGCCGGCCGACGCCAAGGAGTGGGACGGCAAGCCCGGCAAGCTCGAGGCCCATTTCTCGGCCAATCCGGGCTCGGGCGACTGAGCGGGTCCGCGCCGGATCGTTACGGCTTCGTAACGATCCCTGCCGGGACCGCATGACGGGTCTGCGATCCCCCGCCAAGCTGGTGAAACATGGTGCAAGGTGCCCGCGCAGCCATGCCGGGCGCCTGAATTTTTTTGATTTTCAGGCCTCTTCGTGCTAGGTTCCTGATCGCCGTCGCTTTTCGTCCGACGTGCAGCCTTCGTCCTCCGAGCGGGAATTTTTTCGATGGGACGAGGCTGCATGCGATCAGCCAAGGTGGATCTCGCGTGGTCCGCCGTGCGTTCGGACGTTCCGTAGCTATGGTTTGACAGGGACTGACGGGCATCCCGCGGGACGTCCGGCAGGCGCGTATTTTTCGCCGGGTGCCCTGACCCGGATGAATGATCCGGTCGCGGACATTGCCGCGAACGGTGACCTGGAGGCCACCCCCGCATGACGACCGCCAAGAAGACGACAGCCGCCCGGCAGGGCTTCAAGACCGGCGAAGCAGTCGTTTACCCGGCCCACGGTGTCGGCCGCATCACGGCCATCGAGGAGCAGGAGATCGCCGGCTACAAGCTCGAGCTGTTCGTGGTGTCGTTCGAGAAGGACAAGATGGTCCTGCGGGTCCCGACCGCCAAGGCGAATTCGGTCGGCATGCGCAAGCTCGCCGAGCCCGAGCTGGTCAAGAAGGCGCTCGACGTGCTCACCGGCCGCGCCCGGGTGAAGCGCACGATGTGGTCGCGCCGGGCCCAGGAATACGAGGCGAAGATCAATTCCGGCGACCTGATCGCCGTCACCGAGGTGGTGCGCGACCTCTTCCGCTCCGACGCCCAGCCCGAGCAGTCCTATTCCGAGCGCCAGCTCTACGAGGCGGCCCTGGATCGGGTGGTGCGCGAGATCGCGGCAGTGAACCGCATCACCGACACCGAGTCGCTCAAGCTCATCGAGCAGAGCCTCGCCAAGTCGCCGCGCCGGGCTAAGGGCGCTGAAGCCGAGGCCGACGGCGAGGACGTGCAGGACGAGGCAGAGGCCGCCTGAGCCTCCACGCCTCTCCCGGACGACAAAACCTGAGACGACCGAAAGCCCGGCCCTCGCGCCGGGCTTTCGCGTGACCCGACGCCCCTTCGCCGAACCGCCCTCCCCGCCCCCGCGTTGCTACCTGCGCCTGACACCCAGTCCGGGCGCGCTGTCCGCAAGGTAACCCCGGAGCCGTTGCGTCCGCCAAAGAATCGTGCCGCCGACGATTTTTTCGCAATGCGGGAACCGATCGGGTGGTCCCGCCGTTGTCGCAGGCCTTGCGGTGTAACGGGCGCGCTCCACGCGCCGCCCCGGCCTCATCGCGACACACAGCGCTCACCACAATGGCGGAGGCGGGGATGGCGGAAATCGCAGGCATACGTCGGCAGTTCGTTCGCGTCGCGATGGATGCCCCCTTCCTCGAGAGGGAAGAGGAGCGCGGCCTCGCGGTGCGCTGGAAGGACGAACGGGACGAGGTGGCGCTGCACCGTCTGATCTCCGCCCATATGCGGCTCGTGATCGCCCTCGCCGGCCGCTTCCGCCATTACGGCCTGCCGATGGCGGATCTGGTCCAGGAGGGCCATGTCGGCCTGATGGAGGCCGCCGCCCGCTTCGAGCCCGAGCGGGACGTGCGCTTCTCGACCTACGCCACCTGGTGGATCCGGGCCTCGATCCAGGATTACATCCTGCGCAACTGGTCGATCGTCCGCGGCGGCACCTCGTCGGCCCAGAAGGCCCTGTTCTTCAATCTCCGGCGGCTGCGCGCCCGACTGATGCAGTCGACCGACGAGCGCGTCGGCGACGAGATCCACCGCCGCATCGCCACCGCCATCGGCGTGTCCCGCGAGGACGTGGCCCTAATGGATGCCCGCCTCTCGGGCCCCGACATGTCGCTCAACGCCCCCGTCGGCGACGACGGCGAAGCCTCCGCCGAGCGGGTCGATTTTCTGGTCGACACGTCTCCCCTGCCCGACGAGACCGTTTCCGACGCCGTCGACAGCGAGCGCAGGCTGACCTGGCTGCGTCAGGCACTCACCGTGCTCTCCGAGCGCGAGTTGCGCATCCTGCACGAGCGGCGCCTCGCCGAGGATCAGGCGACCCTGGAGGCCCTCGGCCACCGCCTCGGCATCTCCAAGGAGCGCGTGCGCCAGATCGAGAACCGCGCCCTCGAGAAGCTGCGCCGCGCCCTCGCCGAGCGCTTCCCGCAATCGAATGCCGGAATGAGCGCTTACGTCTGAAGACCCCAGGATCTGCTCGACAGGATCAGCACGCTCCATGTCATTCCGGGGCCGCGCAGCGGAGCCCGGAATCCAGATCCGCAGGACGTCCAGAATGGAGCGGCACGCGGGCCGCTTCGTTCTGCACCAATTGTGTTTCTGGATTCCGGGCTCCGCTGCGCGGCCCGGAATGACGTGGAGGCTGTGAAACTCGTAGAGGCAAACCTGGAATTCGCATCCTACCTCGACCGATCGTCCGGGTCAGACCGCCACCACGACAGCCACCTCCATCCCCTCCTCCGCCGCCCAGGCGAACCGAGCCCCGTCCGGCAGCAGCCGCGACGCCGCCCGCAGGGACAGGCCCGCCCGCGCCAAGCGCCAACCCGCTCCCTCCGGCGTCAGCCGGACCGAGTTCGGCTCGGCGACCAGGCCCTCGCCGGTCGCCTTCAGGCAAGCTTCCTTGACCGACCAGTATTCCAGCGCCTGCCGCGGCCGGGCGCCGGCCGGAAGGCCACGGTAGGCGGCGAGCTCGACCGGGTGCAGAAAGACCGGCGCCACGCCGTCCCAGTCGACCGGCCGGGCGGCGCCCTCGACGTCGATGCCGATCCGGCCGTCGCTCGACAGCCCGACCGCGACCCAGCCGCCGCCGTGGCTGAGATTCAGGTCGATGCCCGGGATCCCGGGCAGGAACGGCCGGCCGCCGGGCTCCCGCGCCAGGACGATCCCGGAGGGCTCGCGGCCGAGCCAGGACCCGAGCAGGTGGCGCAGCAGCCCGTGCGCCGCAGCACGCTCGTGACGGTCCTGCGCCTGACGGAAGCGGGCGATGCGCGCGGCCTCGTCCGGGGGAAGCTCCAGGCGCCCCGCCGGCAGGGCCGCGATCGCATTGGCCGGGGCTGCCACCGCCAGCGTCCCGCCCGCGAATACAAGATCCGAGATGTCCGTCACCACAGGCTCCGTGCGCCCCGTCGCGAGCTAAAGCACGGGTCCCTCGGGCGCGTCACGCCTCCTGCAGGTCGTAGAGGGCGGTGAGCTCGGCCTCGTCCAGGGTGACGCCGCGCGGCGCCAGCTGCTCGGCGAGCCGGCGCGAGGCGAAGGCGATGAAGCTGCGGGTCTTGGCCGGCAGCAGCCGCGAGGTCGTGACGAGGTAGATCGGGCTCGGCAGGCCGTGCCACTCGGGCAGCACTCGCTCCAGGCGGCCGGCCTCCACGTCCCGCTCGACGTCGATCACCTGGAGGAGGCCGATGCCGTGCTCCGCCAGGGCCAGGCGCCGGGCCATGCCCTGACTGTTGCTGGTGACCGCGCGCGCCACCGACGCCGACACCATCTCGTCCTGCCGTTCGAGTGGCCAAGTACCCGACGCAGACGTACCCGACGCAGACGAACCCGAGGCGGAGGGGCCCGACGCCGAGGTGGCCGATGCGGAGGGCGGGCCGACCATCACCGCCTGATGCCGCGCGAGGTCGGCCGGGGTCTCGGGCCGTCCGGCCCGGTCGAGGTAGCCGGGCGCAGCGAACAAGCCGTTCTCGAGCTGCGCCACCTTGCGGGTGATCATCGAGGTCTCCCGCGGCGCCCCGACGGCGAGGGCGAGGTCGTAGCCGTCCTGGGCGAGGTCGACGAAATGCGGCCAGAGATCGAGATGCACCCGCACCTGGGCGTAGCGCTGGGCATAGTCCCGCGCGACGACCGAGAGGTGGTGCAGCACCCACGGATCGGGCGGCGCCGCGATCTTGAGGAGGCCGCTCGGCCCCTTCGCCTGGGCGATCAGCTCGTCGAAGGTGCGCTGCGCCTCCTCCACCAGGCGCGTCGCCTGCTCGTAATAGGCTTCGCCGTGCGGGGTCAGCACCAGCTTGCGGGTGGTGCGGTCGAGCAGGCGCAGGCCGATCGAGGTCTCGAACTGGGTGATGCGCCGGGAAAGGGAGGAGATCGGCACGTCGAGCGCCACAGCCGCCTGGCTGAAGCTCTTCCGTTTTGCAACCTCGACGAAGAGCGCCATGTCGCGAAGGACTTGCGGGTGGGCCAAACGGGAACCTCCGGACGGCGGACGGGGACGTGCGGGCGCGCGTCCCGTGCCGACTCCTCTAGATAACAATGTGCAACTCTAGATAAGAGAACGCCGTCCCGCCCCAGCGTCAACTCCCTGCCGAAAACATTTTTCCACGGGCCCGCCGCCCCTACGTGGTCGCTGCACCGGCTCCGGAGCCGGCTTCTCAACTCGGACATGCACAACCGGAGACACAACCGATACCGCGAACCGGCTCGGGCCCGGTTGACGCAGGGCGCCTCGGCGGGGCAACACCGCCGCGCCGACGCGGACGACGAGGTGTCGGCGGACCGGAGTCTCGCATGTCTCACCCCGTCTCGCCGCTCGCGCCCAAGCACCAGCCCGCCCTGCCGCCGATCGCGGGCGTGCGCCTCGCCACCGCGCAGGCCGGGATCCGCTACCGCGGCCGCACCGACGTGCTGCTGGTCCTGCTCGATCCTGGCACCCGGGCGGCGGGCGTGTTCACCCGCTCGAAATGCCCGTCGGCGGCCGTCGACTGGTGCCGCGAGACCCTGCGCGGCGAAAAGTCCGCCCGCGCGCTGGTGGTCAATTCCGGCAACGCCAACGCCTTCACGGGCCTCAAGGGCCGCGAATCGGTGCGCCTCACCGCCGAGATCGCCGGCAAGGCGGCGGGCTGCGCGCCGTCCGAGGTCTTCATCGCCTCGACCGGCGTGATCGGCGAGCCCCTCGACGCCACCAAGTTCGACGGCGTGCTGGCCGATTGCGCCGGCCGCACCGGCCCCGGCGCCGAGCGCTGGACCGAAGCCGCCAGCGCGATCATGACCACCGACACCTTCCCGAAGCTCGCCACCCGCCGGGTGCGGCTCGGCGGCACCGAGGTGACGATCAACGGCATCGCCAAGGGCGCCGGCATGATCGCCCCCGACATGGCGACGATGCTCTCCTTCGTGTTCACCGATGCCGACCTGCCGGCGGAGGTGCTGCAGGCGCTGCTCACCCGCGGCGTGGCGAAGAGCTTCAATTGCTGCACGGTCGACGGCGACACCTCGACCTCCGACACCCTGATGCTGTTCGCCACCGCCAAGGCCGGCAACGCCCCGGTCGCCTCCGCGGAGGATCCGGCTCTCGCCGAGTTCGCGAACGGGCTCGACGACCTCCTGGTCGAGCTCGCCCAGCTCGTCGCCCGCGACGGCGAGGGCGCGCGCAAGTTCGTCACCGTCGAGGTGGGCGGCGCCACCGATGATGCCTCCGCCCACCGGATCGCGATGTCGATCGCCAACTCGCCGCTGGTGAAGACCGCGGTGGCGGGCGAGGATGCCAATTGGGGCCGCGTGGTGATGGCGGTCGGCAAGGCCGGCGAGCCCGCCGACCGCGACCGGCTGGCGATCTGGTTCGGCGACGTGCGGGTCGCCGTCGAGGGCGCCCGCGACGCCGGCTACGACGAGGAGGCGGCCTCGGCCGCGATGCGCGGCGACGCGGTGACGATCCGGGTCGATCTCGGCCTCGGCGCCGGCACCGCCCGGGTCTGGACCTGCGACCTCACCAAGGCCTACGTCGAGATCAACGGGGATTACCGCTCGTGAGGGCGGTCGCACTCCTGCTGGCGCTCGGTCTCGCGGGGCTTCCCGTCCTGGCGGGGCCCGCCCTTGCCGAGGACGCGCCCGGCCGGATCAGCGTGATCGGCCGGGCGAGCCGGGAGGTGGCGCCCGACTTCGCCACGGTGGAGATCGCGGTGGAGAGCCGCGGCCAGACCCCGGCTGCGGCTCTCGACCAGAACTCGGCCGCCGCCCGCAAGGTGGCGGAGCTCGCCGGCGAGTTCGGCATCGCGGGGCCCGACCTCGCCACCGCCGCGGTGTCCCTGCGCCCAGCCAGCAAGACGGTGCGCGAGTCCAACGGACAGATGCGGGATGTGCCCGACGGCTACCAGGCCAGCAACGCCGTCTCGGTGCGGGTGCGCGATCTCAAGCGCCTCGGCGCCCTGATGCGGCGCCTGCTCGACGGCGGGGCCGACCGGATCGGCGGCGTCGCCTTCGGGCTGTCGGATCCCGGCCAGACGGAGAACGCCGTCCGGGCGGACGCGGTGCGGGATGGCAAGCGCCAGGCCGAGATCCTGGCGGAGGCGGCGGGCACCCGCCTCGGGCGCCTGGAGAGCCTCGTCTCGCCGCCGCGGGAGACCGCACCGGCGCCGATGCACGCCCGCACCTTCGCGAAGGCCGCGCCCGGCGGCCTCGCCGTCCCGATCGAGCCCGGCACCCTGACGGTCGAGGCCGCCGTCGAGGTCACCTATCAGGTCGCGCCCTGACGGGCGCCGCCTCCCCTCTCGTCAGGCGAGCCGTTCCCCATGGCAGATCCCCTCAAGCTTCTCCTCGTGGTGGCGGTCGCCCTCGTCGATCCGGACGGACGCGTGCTGCTGGCGCAGCGCCCGCCCGGCAAGCAGCTCGCCGGCCTTTGGGAATTCCCGGGTGGCAAGATCGAGCCCGGCGAGCGCCCGGAGGAGACGCTGATCCGCGAGCTGGCCGAGGAGCTCGGCATCACCGTCAAGGCGGAGTGCCTGGCGCCGCTCAGCTTCGCCAGCCACCCCTACGAGACTTTCCACCTCCTGATGCCGCTCTATGTCTGCCGGCGCTGGGAGGGGTTCGTGCAGTCGCGGGAGGGCCAGGCGCTCAAATGGGTCCGCCCGCGCGACCTCGCGAGCTATCCGATGCCCCCGGCCGACCTGCCGCTGCTGCCGGCGATCGTCGATTTGCTGGGGCCGTGAGGACGGTCCGGCTCACCTCCGCCGACCGTATGTCTCACCGGACGTGAAACCCTCCATGTCATCCCGGGGCCGCGCAGCGGAACCCGGGATGACATGGAGGGTTTCAGATTGTCGGATCAATCTCACCCGACGATCGTCAATCCTTGAACTCCTCGATCGCGTCGACCTTGTTCGGGTAGAAGGCGAGGTGATCCTTGATCGCCGCCACCGCGGGGAACGGCGCCTCGTAGCTCCACACCGCGTTCGCCCGCTCGACCCCGCCGGCGGTGAGCGAGTAGTAGCTCGCATCGCCCTTGTGCGGGCAGTGCGTGCGGTGCTCGGTGCGCGCGAAGAGGTCCATCTCGGCATCCTCGCGCGGAATGTACTGGACCGGCGGCATCGTGCCCTCGCGCAGGGTGAGGGCGCGGGTGGTCTCGGCGACGATCGTGCCGCCGAGCATCACGCGGATGCGGTGCGGGTTCGGGGTGATGGTGATGTCCGTCATGACGGCTCCTTGCGTTCGACGGTGCCGAGGGCGTCGGCCAGCCGCGCCTGGGCGCTGCCCGGCCGCAGCGGCTTCTGCTGGCTCTCGTGCGGCACCCAGCCCGAGAGCCAGATCAGTTCGAAGGTCGCACGCAGGCGCCCGTCCGGATCGGCGAAGCGCTCGCCGTAGAGCTGGGCGGCCCGCATCAGGGTCGCGCGGCGCAGCGTCCCGCGGCGCTCCCGCAGGGCGTTGGTGAGCCCCATGGCGCGCAGGTCGCGCATCAGCCCGAACGGGTCGCCGTAGCGCACCGTCACGGTCTCGACGTCGGTGACCGGGAGGGCGAAGCCGGCGCGCTGGAGCAGGCCGCCGAGGTCGCGCACCTCCGCGAAGGGGGCGACCCGCGGGCTCACCCCCCCCTCGACCTCGCTCTCGGCCTGGGTGAGCACCTGGCGCAGCTCCGTCAGGGTGCGGCCGCCGAGGAGGCAGCCGACGAACAGGCCGTCGGGCCTCAGCGCCCGGCGGATCTGGACGAGCGCACCCGGCAGGTCGTTGGCGTGCTGGAGCGCGAGCAGCGACACCGCGAGGTCGAAGCTGCGATCGGCGAAAGGCAGCGCCTCCGGATCGCCGACCGCGACGCCGGGGCTGCCGGGCTCGAAGGTGGGGGCGAGGCGCGTGACGGCGCCGGCCCGGCCGCTGGCCCGGAGCCAGTCCGCCGCCGCCGGCACCGGGGTGGCGAGGTCGAGGGCCCGGGGAAATTCCCGCAGCACCGCGCCGAGGCGGTCCGACAGGTCGTCGACCGCCCGCGCGACCAGGAAATCGGCGAAGCCGGCGCGGCGGGCGCGGGCGAGGCGCTGGCGGATCAGGGCGGAGTCGAACAGGAGCGGCGAGGACATCGACCGCTAGATGGCGCCCCGGGACGCCCGGCGCCAGGGCCCCGCGCGGCGCGGGCCCGCGAAACGCCCGCTGCGACGATCGCACTTTGCCGAATCGTTCAGCGAATCGCGGTAAAGCTGCATCCGTGACCCGCATCGCCCCCCTCCTCGTCCTCCTCGCCCTGGCCCTCGCCTCCCCGGTGCGGGCCGCCCCGGCGGCGCCCGCGCCGGCCGCTGCCGCCGCCGAGAGCAAGGAGGAGACGGTGGAGCAGGCCCTGTGCCGGCTGATCGAGGGGGCGGCCAAGTCCAAGGGGCTGCCGGTGGCCTTCCTGACCCGGCTGATCTGGCGCGAGAGCAGCTTCCGGCCCGGCGTGGTCAGCCGCGCCGGCGCGCAGGGCGTGGCGCAGTTCATGCCCGGCACGGCGCAGGAGCGCGGCCTCCTCGATCCGTTCGATCCCGAGCAGGCGATCCCGGCGGCGGCGCGGTTCCTGATCGACCTGCGCGGGCGCTTCGGCAATCTCGGCCTCGCGGCGGCCGCCTACAATGGCGGGCCCGGCCGCGTCTCGGCCTGGCTCGCCGGCACCGGCGGCCTGCCGGCCGAGACCCGGGCCTACGTCGCGGCGATCACCGGGCGCAGCGCCGAGGACTGGGCCGCCGCCGCCAAGGGGGACGTCAAGAGCGACCTCTCCGAGCCGGAAGGCACCCGCTGCCTGCAGGTCACGGCGTCCTTGCGCATCCGCGGCCGCACCGAGACCTTCTTCGCCGACGCTGCGGCGGTGCTCGCGCCCTGGGGCGTCCAGCTCGCCGGCAATTTCTCGAAGTCGATCGCGCTGGCGAGCTTCGGCCGCGCCCGCGACCGCTACGCCGCGATCCTCGGCGACGTGCGCCCGATGATCATCGGCACGCGGCTGCGCCACCGCGGCACGCGGGCCTTCTACCGCATCCGCGTGCCCTCCGAGACCCGCGCCAGCGCCGAGGCCCTGTGCGGCCGCATCCGCGGCAGCGGCGGCGCCTGCATCGTCTTGAAAACCTGAGGTTGATGACATTTCACCCAAACGGGTGATGACAGGGGGGATCACCCCTGTTTCGTTCACAATGCGACAACATTTGCGTCGTGGGCGAGCAGGGAGGGAAGCCCCATGAAGTTCGGCGATGGCGTGCCCCGTTGGGCGCGGAGGCGGGTCGAGCGGCACTTGGCGCGCAACCAGGACGGCAAGGTCGTCCGCTGGATGTCGTTCGAGACGGGATCCCGGCAGGTTCGGACCGGAGCGGAGCCGGTCGAGGCCGCGGGGAACGTCCTGCCCTTCCTCCGCCGGGCCCCGGTCGCGGAGCCCAGCCGCGCGGCCCCGATGCTCGACGCGACGGGATCGTGATAGACACCTAGAGTGACAGGAGGCCGGCGCCGGGGGCGACGCCGGCTCTCCTCGCCGGTCTCGCCGTCAGTGCGGCCGCTCCTGACCGATCTGGTCCAGCAGCGCGGTGAACCACGGTACGGTCGGATCGAAGGCCTTGCCCCCGCGGATGCGCGGGAACTCGATCGCCCGCAGGCGGCCGCCCTGGTCCTCGTCGTGGCCGATCACCCCGGAGACGCCCTTCAGGCCGCACTCGACCGCGAGGTCGACCATGCCCTGGATCAGCCGCAGGTCGTCCGGGTTCGGCGCGGCCGAGCGGCAGAAATGGCCGGATTTCAGCACCAGGGTCTTTTCCGCCCCGATCATCGGCGCGAAGCGGTCGGCGAACCACTTGCCGACATTGACCGTGTCGATCTTGACGTGGCCGAACGGATCGCGGCCCAGGACCTCGCCGCGCCCCTCGATCTCGGCCACGATCTCGTCGAGGCCGGCGCCCTCGCTCAGGAAGACCGTGACGCAGTCCTTGGCGTCGAGCCGCTCTCTGAGCCGCGCGGCCTCGCGCGCGATGTCGAGGGGCATCTCCGGCAGGTAGACCGCGTCCACCTCCTTGTGGGCCCGGTCGAGCCCGAATTCCGGCAGGAACGCCGTGCGGTTCAGGCGCTCGCGATAGGCCTTGGCCGTCGCGGCGGTCAGCCAGCCGCATTTGCGGCCCATGATCTCGTGGACGATCAGCATGCGCGGGTTGGCGCTCTGCTCGTTGACGATGTTCTCGGCGAAGAGCGCGCCCTGCTCCGCGGCCGTCCAGGCGCCGAGCGTCTGGCGGATCGGCACCACGTCGTTGTCGATGGTCTTCGGGAGCCCGACCACCGTCAGGTGGTAGCCGTTCGCCTCGAGATAGGCCGCGAGATCGGCCGCCGTGGTGTTGGTGTCGTCGCCGCCGATCGTGTGCAGGATCGTGACCCGGTCGCGGGCGAGCTGCTCGGCCGCCACCTTCAGCGGGTCCTGGCCTTCCTTGACGAGGCCGCGCTTCACGCAATCCTCGACGTTGGTGAGCTTGATCCGGCTGTTGCCGAGGGCTGAGCCGCCGTGGCGCAGGAGCACGCCGGCGTTCGCCCGCACCTCGGGCGTGACGGTGAGGTGGTCGCCGAGCAGCAGGCCCTTGTAGCCGCTGCGATAGCCGATGATCTCGGTCTCGGGCGAGAGGTCGGTGTAGCGGGCGATCAGCCCGCCGACCGCCGCCGACAGGCAGGGGGCGAGGCCGCCGGCGGTGAGCATGGCGATCTTCTGGCGAGAGTCGCTGGGGATGGACATGGTGGGCTCCGCATGACGACGCGACGCCCACATTGGGCCGGACGGCCCGCCGGTCCAGCCCCGAACCCCGGTGTCGCCCACAAAACTCCCGTTCGCCGCCGCTCGCTCCGGCGATGTCGGCGCAGCGAGAGTTCTGCGAGGCGCCCTCAATCCTTGTCGATGCTGAGGTCCGGCGCCTCGGGATTCTTCATGCCGACGACGTGGTAGCCGGCATCGACGTGCAGGATCTCGCCGGTCATGCCGCGGGACATGTCGGAGATCAGGTAGGCGGCGGTCTCGCCGACCTCGTCGATCGTCACCGTGCGCCGCAGCGGGGCGTTGTACTCGTTCCACTTCAGGATGTAGCGGAAGTCGCCGATGCCGGAGGCGGCGAGCGTCTTGATCGGGCCGGCCGAGATCGCGTTGACGCGGATCTTCTGGGGACCGAGATCGGCCGCGAGGTAGCGCACGGAGGCTTCGAGGGCCGCCTTGGCGACGCCCATCACGTTGTAGTGCGGCATCCACTTCTCGGCGCCGTAATAGGTCAGCGTGAGCAGCGAGCCGCCGTTGGGCATCAGCTTCTCGGCGCGCTGGGCGACCGCCGTGAACGAGTAGCAGGAGATCAGCAGCGACTTCGAAAAGTTCGCCTCGCTCGTCTCGATGTAGCGCCCGGTCAGCTCGTCCTTGTCCGAGAAGGCGATGCAGTGGATGACGAAGTCGATCCCCTCGGGAAAATGCCGGCCGGCGGCCTCGAAGACCGCATCGATCGAGGCCGGGTCGGTGACGTCGCAATGCCCGACGACCGCCGCGTCGAGCTCGCGGGCCAGCGGCTCGACGCGCTTCTTCAGGGCCTCGCCCTGGTAGGTGAAGGCCAGCTCCGCGCCGTGCTGGTGCGCGCTCTTGGCGATGCCCCAGGCGATCGAGCGGTTGTTGGCGACGCCGAGCACGAGGCCGCGCTTGCCGGCGAGAAGCCCGGTGCGGGGCTGCCCGCCATCCTGTACCTGTGCCCGGTTCGAGTCAGCCATGTGTCACCCAAAGAACAGCCGCCACGGGGGCCGGTCTCGGCCGGTCGGACCCGGCCGTGCATGGCTCCCCAACGGTTTCCTTAACCGACGCCCGCGGGCGACGGAAGTGCGCCGGCTCCGGTAAAGCCGCACGCCTCCGGCCGCGCTCAGCTCGCGGCGGTCGCGGCCCGGCGCTTGCGGGCGAACTCGGTCAGGGCCTCGTCGGCATTGGCCGGCAGGGTGACGGCGATGGTGGCCAAGAGGTCGCCGCGGGTGCCGTCCTTCTTCGGCAGGCCCTTGCCGCGCAGGCGGAAGACCCGGCCGGAGCTGGTCATCGGCGGGATCTTCATCTCGACCGCGCCGGTCATGGTCTGGATCCGGATCGGCCCGCCCAGGACCGCGTCCTCGAGCGGGACCTCGGCGGTGGTGCGCAGGTCGGAGCCCTCGATCTGGAAGCGGGAATCGGCGGCGAAGCGGATGGTCAGGAGCGCGTCGCCCGGCTCGGCGCCGTGGGCGCCCGGATAGCCGAGGCCGCGCAGGCGGATCACCTGCCCGTCGACCACGCCCTTCGGGACCACCACGTCGACCTCGCGGCCGCTCGGCAGGTTGAGGCGCAGCTTGGCCTCGCCGGCGACCTGGTCGAGGGTAACGGTCAGCTCCGCGGCGACGTCCTCGCCCTTCTGCGGCGCGGCGCGGCCGGCCCCGCCGGCGGAGCGGAACGTCTCGCCGAACAGGTGCGAGAAGATGTCCTCGCCGAAGCCGCCGGCGCCGCCGGCCCCGCCGCGGGCCCGGGCCATCGACTCGAAGTCGAACCCACCCCCGCCGCCGCGGCCGGCGCCACCTCCACCGAAGCCCTCGAAGCCGGTGAAGCGGGGCTTGCCGTCGCCGTCGATGGCGCCGCGGTCGAACTGCTCGCGCTTCTTGGCGTCGCCCAGGATCTCGTAGGCCTGGTTGACCTCGGCGAAGCGGTCCTGCGCCTTGGCGTCGTTCTTGTTGCGGTCGGGGTGGTAGGCCTTGGCGAGCTTGCGGAAAGCCTTCTTGATCTCCGCCTCGTCGGCCGAGCGGCTCACGCCGAGTACGTCGTATGGGTTGCGCATGGCGATCCGATGGCGATTCGAGCGGCACTGGCCCGGGTCCGTGACCGCCTGGGCGATTCCGCTCTCGTGAAACGATTGAGCCGTATCTGGCGACCGTGTTGCCGGATTGCAACGCAGGCGGCGCAGGAAGAGGTCAGGTTACGTCACTTCCCGCGACGGCGCCATTTCCCCGTCACGGCGGCTCCGGCGCCGCCGGTTTCACCCCGGCTTCGTCGTCGTCTTCACGCTCTTCAGCTCCCAGGCGCCGCCCGAGGGCCGGCAGCCGGTGCCGCGCACGAAGCGGTTGCGGCCCGGCCCGATCACCGAGGCGAGGAAGCCGCGGCAGATCTCGTCGTTCTTGACGAAGGGCAGCCCGGTCGGGTTGACCATGCCGCGCATGCCCGAATCCGGGTTGTCCCACTTCACCGGCTGGCCGTTGCCCTGCGGATCGAGGGCGACGGAGAGCGCCGCCTTGGCGCGGCGCCAATCCTCGCCGGAGAGGTCCGGGCCGAAGCCGAGTTCCCGGTCTCTCCGGGGGGCCGCAGGCTCGATGCTGCCGGTGCTCTCCGGCTCCGGCGGCGCCACATCCGCCTGCGGCGTGAACATGATGAGCGGCTGGCTGCAGCCGCCGATCGCCAGGACGCTGCCCAAGGCGCTCGCCGCGACGACGAGCCCGAGCGTCACCGAACCGACTTTACACGCACCGCGACGCATTACACCTGTTCTCACGACCGGACGGCCCGCCGCGACGCATGAGAGTGCGACGCCGGCCCGCCCCCGGTTCCGGTTGTCACATGGGCACAGGGCCGGTCGGGCCCTGGTGCCACTTGGGTAAGGACGATGCCGTGGACGGGTTAACGAAAGATGATTTCACCCAGAACCCGGATCCCTGGGGACTGTTCCGGCAATGGTTTGCCGACGCGCAGGCCTCGGAGCCCGAGGATCCGAACGCCATGGCGCTCGCCACCTGTGGCGCCGACGGGCTGCCGGACGTGCGCATCGTGCTCCTGAAGGACGCCGACGAGCGCGGATTCGTGTTCTACACCAACACCCTGTCGATGAAGGGGCTGGAGCTCGCGGACAACCCGCGCGCCGCGATCGTGCTGCACTGGAAGAGCCTGCGCCGCCAGGTCAGGGCCCGCGGGACCGTGACGAAGGTCGAGGATGCGGAGGCCGACGCCTATTTCGCCACCCGCGCCCGCGACAGCCGCCTCGGCGCCTGGGCGAGCCGGCAATCGCAGCCCCTCGACGGCCGCGAGACCCTGATGCGGGCGGTGGAGGAGGTGGCCGCGCGCTTTCCCGGCGAGACCGTGGCGCGCCCGCCCCACTGGACCGGCTACCGCATCGCCCCGGTGACGATGGAGTTCTGGCAGGACGGCGCCTACCGCCTGCACGACCGGGTGCGCTTCACCCGCGAGGGCGAGGGCTGGCAGAGCAACCGCCTCTATCCTTGAGGGGCAAGCATCGAGGGGCAAGCATCCCCGACAGGCAAGCCCGTCCTGCGCGGGCAAGCTTTGCTGCGGCGCGGCGAGCCCTGGATTTCCGGAGCCCGGAGCCCTACCCTGAGGCTCTTCGCGCCGCGCCCCTGTCGTCGGCGCCCCGCACCGGACATCCCGAGGAACGGCCGTGGCCCAACCGTCGAACGAACGCCGCCGCGTGATGCTGCTCACCGGCGCGAGCCGGGGCATCGGCCACGCCACCGTCAAGCGCTTCTCGGCGGCGGGCTGGCGCGTCATCACCTGCTCGCGCCACCCCTTCCCGGAGAACTGCCCGTGGGAGATGGGACCGGAGGACCACCTCCAGGTCGATCTCGCCGACCCGGAGGACACGGTCCGCGCCGTCAAGGAAGTGGCCGGGCGGCTCGAGGCCGAGGGCGGGCTGCTGCACGCGCTCGTCAACAATGCCGGCATCTCGCCGAAGGGGTCCGGGGGGGCGCGGCTCGGCTCGATCGACACCCCGTTCTCCGACTGGACGCGGGTGTTCCAGGTCAATTTCTTCGCCCCCATCCTGCTCGCCCGCGGCCTGTGCGAGGAGCTGACCCGGGCGCGCGGCTCGATCGTCAACGTGACGTCGATCGCGGGGTCGCGCGTCCATCCCTTCGCGGGGGCGGCCTACGCCACCTCGAAGGCCGCGCTCGCCGGCCTGACCCGCGAGATGGCCTCGGATTTCGGCCCGCTCGGCGTGCGGGTGAACGCGATCTCGCCGGGCGAGATCGACACCTCGATCCTGTCGCCGGGCACCGACAAGCTGGTGGCGCAGATCCCGCAGCGTCGCCTCGGCACGCCCGACGAGGTCGCCAAGGCGATCTACTTCCTGTGCACCGAGGCCTCGTCCTACGTGAACGGCGCCGAGTTGCACATCAACGGCGGCCAGCATGTCTGAGCGGCGGGCGCTCACCCTCCTGCTTCCTGCCGCCCTCGCCCTCCTGCTCACCGGCCCCGCCGCCGCCGCGCCGCGGGTCAGCCTCCTCGACCTGCCGTTCCGGGTGACGCAGTTGCGCGACGCGGGCAGCGAGGCGGCGCTCGCCGTCACCACCGCCGGGCTGCCGCAGCTGCCGCGCAAGGCCGGCCCGGTCGCCGTGGTGTGGGGCGAGAATGGTGCGGCGGTCCTCACCCTGTCGGGCGATACGGTCGCGGTCGTGCCGCTGCCCCTCGACGCGGTCGAGGGCCTCACCGCCGGCGAGACGCCGAAAGGCGCATTGCCGGGCACCCGCCGGGTGCTGGCCGGGCCGGTCAGCGCCTACCTGTCGGGCCCGAGCCGGGCCCCGGACGGGCGCCCGGGCGCCGCCGGCGTGACCGTGCGCGAGCGCCAGAAGGTGACGATGAGCGCCGATCCGAAGCCCGTCCCGGTGGCGACCGCGACGGTGCCGCCGGGGGCCGGCGCGGTGTTCGCCGCCGACACCCTGCGGCCGGTCGAGATCGACGGGTCGCTCCACCTGCTGGCGCTGGGCGAGCACCCGGAGGGCACCGGCCTCGCGCTGATCGGGCGCCAGGACGGCAATTGGCGGGTACGCGCCGAGACCCCGCCGGAGCCGGGTCCCCTCGCCCTCGCGGCCGACCTGCCGGGCCAGCCGCCCGCCGCATTGCTGGTGCGCGGCGAGGAGGGCCGGCTCGAGCACTGGAGCCTCGCCGGGGGTAAGCCCGCCCGGCAGGCGCAGGGCGCCGAAGGGTTCTCCGCCCCTGGTGCCGCCCTCGGGAGCGAGTGGGTGGTGGCGACCCGCGACCGCGCCGCCCTCGCCTACCTCTCCCTCAAGGACCTGTCCGAGCGGGCGCGGGCGACCCTGCCGGCGCCGGTCGGGCCCGGCCTCGCGGTGCTCGGCAACCGGATCGTGGTGGCGCTCGCCGACGGGCGGCTCGCCGTGGTGCAGGACGGGGATGCGCGGCCTTGAGCGCGGATGCCGAAAATCCTGCCTGCAAGGATGCGGCCTGGCGCCGCCGCTACCCGCTGCGTCCCTTCATCGCCGCCTCCGCGGCGGTGGTGCGGGACGGCCGGGTGCTGCTCGCCGCCCGCGGCCAGGCGCCGATGCGCGGGATCTACACCCTGCCGGGCGGACAGGTGGAGGTCGGCGAGACCCTGGCCGAGGCGGCCCTGCGCGAATTGCACGAGGAGGTCGGGGTGGTGGCCGAGGTGGTGGCCAACCTCGATCCCCTCGAGGTGATCGAGCGCGACGCCGACGGCGCGGTGATGTTCCACTTCGTGATCCATCCCCATGCGGCGCGCTGGCGCTCCGGCGAGCCGACGACCGGACCGGAGGCCCTCGACTTGCGCTGGGTGACGCCCGACGAGGCGCGCGACCTGCCGACCACGCGGGGGCTGCACGGGGTGATCGCCCAGGCCCTCGCGGTGTTCGGAGGCGAGAGGTGAGGCACGCCGTCATGCTGGCGGCCGCCTGCCTCCTCGCGGCGGCCCCCGCCCTCGCCCAGAGCCGGCCGAAGCCCGCCCCCAAGCCGGCCGAGAAGGAGGCCCCCGCCCCTCCCCCGCCGGCCGACACGCCGGCGCCCTACGACCGCGACCTCCTGCGCCTGTCGGAGATCATCGGCGCCCTGAGCTTCCTGCGCGAATTGTGCGGCAACCCGGACGCACCGGAATGGCCCGCCCGGATGAAATCCCTGCTCGATGCCGAGGGCACCAGCCAGGGCCGGCGCGACCGCCTCGCAGGAGCCTATAACCGCGGCTATGGCGGCTACGCCGTGACGTACCGGGTCTGCACCCCCTCGGCGGTCGAGGCCGCGACCCGCTACATCGGCGAGGGCGAGCGCCTGTCGGTGGCTCTGGCCGGAAGATTCGGCGGCTGACCGGCCCTCTGTTGCATGGACGCCACTCTGTGGCGTCCGTGTCGAAGAGAGAGGCATTCTCGTGGCGCCGTTAACCTCTTCGCAATTCCTTGCTGGCCCGCCGCCGGGCGAGGGCCTATGAATCGGGGCATCACACGAGGCCGCTGCGGATCCGAGACCGCCGTTCTCACCAGAGACCCGATCTCAAGGCTGTCGATGACCGAGTTCGAAACCCACGACCCCGCGCTCGAATCCGATCAGGATGCGAAGCGCGCCGCCCTGAGCTACGTCTCGGAGGCCTTCGCGGAAGGTTGCCTGGACGGGATCGACGGCGACTGCATGGCCCAGGCCGCCCTGTTCGCGGCCTTCCAGGAGCTGGTCCAGACCTACGGCGAGGAGGCCACCGCCCGCTACGCCGAGGGCTTTCCCGAGCGGATCCGCGGCGGCACCTACACGGTGCGGCCGCAAGGCCGGCATTAACGCCGTCGCGCTCCCTCGTTAACGATCGGGACCTGCCGAAGCGCCCGCGCGTTCGCCTGGCATGACATTCCACGATCCCGCTCCCGCCCGCGCGGCCCGCCTCTGGCGCCCGCGCCGGGTCGTCATCACCGCGGCGGCGCGGGAGCACGCCCATGGGCGGGCGATCGCGGCCCGCGCCGAGGCCCTCGGGCTCGCCGTCGAGGCTCTGCCCGGCAACCGCCTGACCGGCCTGCGCCACCCCGATCCGCGCCGGGCCTATATCGAGGCCAAGAACACCCTCGCGGTGGTGGTGGCCCCGCCGACCAAGCTGAAGCTGCAGCCGATCCCGCCGAGCGCCGACTGGCGCGTCGACCTCGCCGAGGGCTGCCCGGCCCATTGCCAGTACTGCTACCTCGCCGGTTCGCTCTCGGGGCCGCCGGTGACCCGGGTCTACGCCAACCTGCCCGAGATCCTGGACAACCTCGCCGCATACGTCGGCCTGGGCGGCGTCACCTCGACGAGCGCGGACCGCGCACACGAGGGCACCACCTTCGAGGCCTCGTGCTACACCGATCCCCTCGGCATCGAGCACCTGACCGGCTCGCTCTCGGCGGCGATCCGGCATTTCGGCGCCTGGGACGCCCCGGTGTCCTTGCGCGCCACCACCAAGTTCGCGGCGGTCGAGCCCCTGCTCGGCCTGGAGCACCGTCGCCGCACCCGGCTGCGCTTCTCGGTCAACGCCGCCTCGGCCGCCCGCTACGAGGGCGGCACCGCCCCCTTGCGCGACCGCCTCGCCGCGATGGGGGCTTTGGCCCGCGCCGGCTATCCGGTCGGGCTCACGGTCGCGCCGATTCTTCCCGTGCCGGAGTGGCGCGCGGCCTATGCCGACCTGTTCGCCCAGGCCGCCGACGCGCTCGACGGGGTGCGCGACCTCGACCTCGCCGCGGAGCTCATCACCCACCGCTTCACCCCCGGCTCGAAGGAGGTGCTGACGGGCTGGTATCCGGGCTCGGACCTGCCGATGCGGGAGGACGAGCGCAGCCGCAAGCTCACCAAGTTCGGCTCGGTGAAGTACGTGTTTCCGGCCGAGCTGATGCGGGACATGCGGCAGAGCCTGACGCAAGACCTGGCGGAGCGGCTGCCGGCGGCGCGGGTGCTGTATTGGACGTGATACCGAGGCAACATCGTCAAGATACTTACATCCCACCCACACCCTCATCCTGAGGTCGCGGGTGGGAGATGACCGACGAATCGGGCAGCACGCGATCGAGCGACTTTCGCCGCCCCCGGCGCCCCCACCATGACCGCCCGCTTCGCCTTGGTCGACGTGTTCCACGACGGCACCTTCACCGGCAATCCGCTCGCAGTGGTGAGCGGGCCCGAGCCCGACACCGCGACGATGCAGGCGATGACGCGGTGGTTCAACCTGTCGGAGACGGTGTTCCTGCTGCCGCCGACCGATCCGGGCGCCGATTACCGGGCGCGCATCTTCACCCTCGCCCACGAGTTGCCCTTCGCCGGCCACCCCACCCTCGGCGCCTGCCACGCCTGGCTGGCCCTCGGCGGGACGCCGCGGCAGCCCGGGCGCGTGGTGCAGGAATGCGGCGCCGGCCTGGTGCCGATCCGGCAGGATTCCGACCACCTCGCTTTCGCGGCGCCGCCGCTCCTGCGCGCAGGGCCGGTTGACGCGGCTACCTTGCGGGAGGTCGCGACGGTGCTGCGGATCGCGCCCGAGGCCATCGTCGAGGCGCGCTGGGCCGATAACGGTCCGGGCTGGATCGGGGTGATGCTGGGTTCCGCCGAGGCAGTGCTCGCGGTGGAGCCGGTGCGCCGCCACGAGGGCCGGATCGATATCGGCCTCGTCGGGGCGCATCCTCCCGACGCAGAGGTGGCCTGGGAGATCCGCACCCTGTTCAGCGACGGCGCCGGCGCCCTGGTCGAGGATCCGGTGACCGGCAGCTTCAACGCCGCCGTCGCCGGCTGGCTGCGCGAGACCGGCCGCGCCACCGGTCCCTACATCGCCGCTCAGGGCACGCGGCTCGGCCGCCGCGGCCAGATCTTCGTCGATTACGACGGCGCCGACTGGGTCGGCGGGCGTACCCTCACGGTGGCGGAGGGGACGATCCCCCTCGACCTCGCGTCGCTCGGGCCTCAATTGGCGTAGGTGAAGACCCCGTCGCGCCAGACGTAGAGCACGTAGCCCGGCGCCGTCACGTCGCCCTTCTGGTCGAACCCGACATTGCCGAGCACCAGGGTGAACCGCTCGGCATGCAGGGTCTCGGCGATGGCCTTCGGGTCGGTGGACTTGGCGAAGTTGCCGGCCTCGACGAGGGCCTGGAGCGCGGCGTAGCCGTAGAGGGTGAAGCCGGCGGGATCGATCCCGTCGGCCTGCAGCGCCTTCACGGCGGCGGCGGCCTCCGGCTTGCGGCGCAGGTCCGGGTTGAAGGTCATCAGCACGCCGTCGCTCGCAGGACCCGCCAGCGTTCCGAATTCCTTGGTGGCGATGCCCGAGGTGCCGAACCATTGCGGGCGGTAGCCGGCATCCGCCGCCTTGCGCACCAGCTTGCCCATCTCCTGGTAGTGGCCGCCGTAATAGACCACCTCGATCCCCGCCCCCTGCAGGCGCTTGATCAGCGCGGCGTCGTCGGTCTGGCCGGGGACGATTGCCGAGAACAGGGTCTCGTTCTGGCCGATCTTGTTCAGGTTGGCCTTGGTCGACTCGGCGAGGTTCCGCGACAGGGGCGTGTCGTCGTAGAGGATCGCGATCTTCTTGTCGCGAAACCGCTCGGCCAGGATCGTGGCCGAGAGGCGGCCCTGGTCGTCCTCGCGGCCGGAGACCCGGAAGATGGTCGGCAGGCCACGATCGGTCAGGCGCGCGGCGTTGGAGGCCGGGCTGATCATCACAGCGCCGGCCGCCGCGTAGACGTCCGAGGCGGCGAGCGAGGCGCTGGAGCAGACATGCCCGATCACCAGCCGCACGCCGGCGCGCACGAAGCGCTCGGCCACCGCCATCGCCTGGCCGGGGTCGCAGGCATCGTCCTGCACGTCGAGCACGATCGGCTCGCCAGCGATGCCGCCGCGGGCATTGGCGTCCCGGACGGCGGCCTGCACGCCCTGGAGCACCTGCTCGCCGATGCCGGCGACCGCGCCGGTGCGCGGCACCGCGACCCCGACGGTCACGTCGGCGCGGGCGGTCCCCGCCCCGGTCAGCAGCGCTCCGATCGCCAGCCACAGGGCGGCGACGGCCCTGGTGCGCGTCATCCCCGGCGCTCCCGCATCGTTCGAACCACTCCGACCTCCGGCCTCGCTCGTCCGGCCGCTTAGCACGGCCGCTGCCACCTGTCCGTGCGAAGCACGGCTATCAGTCCCTTCTCCGCGCGGACCCAGCGAGGCGCCCGCTCTATCGGGCGCGAGCCCACGGGGGCGCAAGGGGGGCGTGGCGCGTCAGGGTGCTGCGGCGAGCATAGCACGGACGCCTCGGCTGGAACGCCCGTCCGGCGCCGGATATGGAGGGATTCATACGATTTCCGACTGATCGCTTCGCAATGCGGAAATCGGCTTCGCTCAAGCATGTGGAGCCGGAGGCTCCACCGCGCAGGCTTGTCATACGATGGGCGGAAGTAATTTTCCGTCGATCGGATCAGGGAGGAAACCGCGTGACGACACACGATGACGGCATCCGGGTCGCGGTGCTCGACGATTACCAGGGCGTGGCCGCGGGGCTCGCCGCGTGGGGCGGCCTCGGCCCGGAGGTCGCGGTGGAGTTCTTCTCGGAGCCGGTGCCGCGGGCGGACGCCGCCGCGCGGCTGGCGCCCTACACCGTGCTCTGCCTGATGCGCGAGCGCATGCCGCTCGACGCCGAGTTGATCGCGGCCCTGCCCCATCTGAAGCTCGTGGTGTTCACCGGCGGGCGCAACCCGTCGGTCGACACCGCGGCGCTGACCGCCCGCGGCATCACGGTCTGCAACACCCGCAACGGCGAGGGCGGCATCGCCACTGCGGAACTCACTGTCGCGCTGATGCTGGCCTGTGCCCGCAACCTGCCGCGGGAATTCGCCAACATGGCGGCCGGGCGCTGGCAGGAGACGGTGGGCGAGGGTCTGGAGGGCCGCACCCTCGGGCTCCTCGGGCTCGGGCGCATCGGGGCCCGGGTCGCGGCGGTGGGCCGGGCCCTCGGCATGCGGCCGACGGCCTGGAGCCCCAACCTGACGCCGGAGCGGGCCGAGGCCGGCGGGGCGGCTCTCGTCACGCGCGAGGCGCTGTTCGCGGAGAGCGACGTGATCAGCCTGCACATGGTGCTGGCGCCCTCGACCCGCGGCATCGTCGGGGAGGCCGAGATCGCCCGGATGCGGAGAGGGGCGATCCTGATCAACACCTCCCGCGGCCCGCTGATCGACGAGGCGCCCCTGGTGGCGGCCCTGGCGGAGGGCCGGATCCGGGCCGGGCTCGACGTGTTCGATTGCGAGCCCCTGCCCGCCGACCACCCTTTGCGGCGCTTGGCCGGCGCGGTGCTGACCCCGCATCTCGGCTACGTCACGCAGAGCACGTTCCGGATGTTCTACGAGGACACCGTCGAGGCGATCGCGGCCTGGCGCCGGGGCGCTCCGGTGCGGGTGGTGACGCCCTGACACGAACGGGGCGCTCGGCGCCCCGTTCGCCCTTACCGCACGCCGGAATAGACCGAGGCGCCGGCCGCGACCGGTGCCGTGATGGTTGAGAACACGCTGAGCACCTTCTGGACCTCGGTGAAGGGCGCGTTCGAGACGTAGACGAGGTCGCGGTTGCGCATCCGGAACGCCTGGGAGACGAACAGGCTGTTGGGATCGCGCATGTTGATCCGGTAGACCACCGGCACGAAATTCGAGGTCAAGAGCGGGCTGGTCGGACGGATGCGGCGCACCACCGAGGCCGGCTCGAACCGGAACAGGAACACGCCGGCCGGGTCGGCCTGGACGTCCGAGAGGCCGCGGGCCTTGGCGAGCGCCTGGGCCAGCGTAATGCCCTCAGCGGCGAACGGGATCTCGGATTGCGCGCCGAGCGCGCCCACCGCCAGGAAGGTCTGGGGGTCGCGCACCAGGGTGAGGGTGTCGCCCGGACGCAGGAAGATGTTCTCGCGCGGGTTGGAGACGATCGCGGTCAGCGGCACCGTCGCGGTGGTCGAACCGCGCGACAGCCGCACGAAGGTCTCGGAGACCGGCGCGCGCACGCCGCCGGCGGAGGCGACCACGTCGAGCAGCCGGTCGCCCTTGGTCGAGAGCGGCAGGCGGGCGCCCGCCGTCACCTCGCCGGTCACCGTCACGGCGGTGCTGGTCGGCTGGACCACGGTGACGATCACCTGCGGCTCGATCGCCTTGCCGGCGAGCTCCTGCTCGATCTGGGTCTGGACGTCCTGGACGCGCTTGCCCGCCACCTGGATGCGGCCGGCATACGGCACCGTGATGGCGCCGTCGCGGGTGACGGTCTGGGGCGGGATGGTGGCCGATTTCGAGCCGGAGGAGAACCGGTCGACCGACAGGGAGCCGGAGAACAGGCCTCCGGTGCTGGCCTCGTAGATGGTCACCGCCACGGTGTCGCCGACGCCGATCACCGGCTCGACGGAGGGGCGGCGGTCGCCGAAGGAGGCGAGCAGGCTGTCGAGGGGACGGCCGCGCAGGGCCTCGACCACGGCGGCGTTGACGTCGACGATCTCGTAGCGGGCGAGCAGGCCCTGGTCGGTGGCGACGTCGGCGCCCGACGCGACCGCGCTGGCCGTCGGTCCGGCCGCCGGCAGGAAGTTGGAGCAGCCCGAGACCGCGAGCGCGGTGCAGAGGGCGATCGGGAGTGCGCGCATCGGCGAGATTGCTCGTCCTTACCTTGAGAGTGGTCCCTAGCCTGAGTCGGGTCCCCTGTCCGTGGCCCCCGTGTCACAGTGCCTTCGGGAGCCCTCCCCCGGCGCCGCCTTCCCCGTTAGACACAGGCCCGCGGAACCGGCGCGCGGCCTTCGGCGTGTCGTGAAAGCACGACAAGAGTTACCAAATCGCGGCGTCAGGATGGCACGGCGCGAATGATGGCGCGGATGACAGGGCAGAGATGACCACACAGATCGGCTACACGCCGCCCGACGCCGCCGCACAGGATCCAGGGCCCGTGCGCCGGCGGCACGTCGTCTACCTGCCGGGCTACGATCCGGAATCGAACAAGCGCTACAGGGCCTTGTTCGCCCGCGAATTCACCCGCTACGCCAAGCGCTTCGACATCGGCAGGAAGGCGATCACCCGCGCCGAGACGCGGCCCGACGGCCTGGTGCAGACCTGGACCGTGGAGACCGGGCAGCCCGGCCGGGAGACCCGCACCACCTACGAGGTGCTGCTGTGGGACGACCTCGTGCGGGCGGATTTCCGCCGGCCGCTGATCGCCTCGATGGCGCTCCTCACCGCCGGCATCCTGCACAGCCTCGTCACCGGCAAGCTCTTCCGGCTCTACGGCCTGAACTGGAAGTACGGCAACGTCATCCTCTACCCCTTCGGCATGACGCTGATCCTGGGGGCGCTCGCCGCCCTCCTCGGCACCGGGGTCGCGCGGCTCCTCGCCGGCTGGCTGCCGAATCTGGCCGCCGGCGCCCTCGGGGCGCTCGCAGGGATCGGCCTCGTGCTGGCCGCCACCCCGCTCCTCGACCGGATCTTTCTGCGCCAGCTCATCAACGACTGGGTGTTCAACTGGCAGCACAGCAACGGCTGGCGCCCCGACTACGAGGCGCGGCTGGCGCTCTTCGCCGACCACGTCGCGGAGATCTGCCGGGCGGGCGAGGTCGACGAGGTCCTGATCGTCGGCCATTCCTCGGGCGGCCTCACCGCCGCCGAGGTCGCCGCGCGGGTGCTGGAGCGGGATCTGCCGGCGACCCCGCGCCTGTCGCTCCTCACCCTCGGGGCCGGGCTGCCCCTCGTCACCATCAACCCGCGGGCGCAGCCGGTGCGGGCCGACGTGATGCGCCTCGTCGCGAGCGCGCGGCTGGTCTGGACCGACTACCAGGCGCCGCAGGACTGGATGAACTTCCCGGGCTTCAACCCCGCCCGCGACCTCGGCGAGACGCCCGCGGGGCCGGTGCGCAACCCGATGATCCGCTCGACGAAGTTTCGCGAGATCATCGTCCCGGACGTCTACCGGCGGATCTCGTTCCGGCCGTTCCGGATGCATTTCCAGTTCCTGATGGCCAACGACCTGCCGGGCGAGTACGACTTCTTCGCCCTGACGCTCGGACCGCAGCCCCTGCGCGAGCGGGTCCTGCACCCCGAGATCGTCCCGCTGCGGCCCGAGGCCGCCCCCGAGCCGGTACCGGTGCACCGGGAAATCTGATTCCGAGATCTGGCTCCGAGATCCGAGGAGGCCGCCCCTTGCCCACAGCTCCCATGTCCCTCGTGGTCACCGACGTCGACGGCACCCTCGTCACCGGCGACAAGCGGCTGACGGAGCGGGCGATCCGCGCCGTCGCGGCCCTGCGCGAGCGCGGCATCGCCTTCACGGTGGCGTCGAGCCGCCCGCCGGTCGGCCTGCGCCCCCTGGTCGCGCCGCTTGGGCTCACCCTGCCGATGGGCGCCTTCAACGGCTCCACGGTGGTGCGGCCCGACCTCTCGCTCGTCGACGAGACGCTGATCCCGGAGGCAGCGGCGCGGACGGCCGCCGCGCGCTTCTCCGCGGAAAAGATCGACCTCTGGGTCTTCGCGGACGGCGCGTGGCTCCTCACCGATCCGGACGGGCCCTATACCGACCTCGAGCGCCGCACCCTCCAGGCCGCGCCGCGCGTGGTCGACGACCCGGCGCCGTACCTCGCCCGCGCGGCGAAGCTCGTCGGCGTCTCCCGCGACCACGCCCTCCTCGCCGCCCTCGAACCGCGGCTGGCCGCCGAGATCGGCGACGGCGCGGCGGTCCACCGCTCGCAGGCCTACTACCTCGACGTCACCCCGCCCCACGTCGACAAGGGCCATTTCGTGGCTCGCCTCGCGGGCGAGCTGGGTGTCCCGCTCGATCGGGTGGCGGTGCTCGGCGACATGGCGAACGACACGGCGATGTTTTCCCGCGCCGGCCTGTCGATCGCGATGGGCAACGCCAGCGAGGCGGTGAAGCGGGCAGCGACCGAGGTGACGGGGACGAACGAGGCGGAGGGGTTCGCGGAGGCGATCGAGCGGTTCGTGCTGGTTTAGCGTGTCCCGATTTTGTTAGACATGAAGGCATCTTGTTCCCACCAGCGCTCGTTCTAAGGTCGCGGGTCGGATAGGCCGTCCAAGATGCGCTTTTGCTTGCCGTTGCCATCCACATGGCCAACGACCATACGCGTGTCGTTCACTACCGCAGCCGTCAGTGCAGCTCGATATGGTAGCGCACCCGCCGCACATCCCCCAGAGATCCGACCAGCTCGACCGCGAATTGATCGTCATCCGCCGCACCAGGGGGTGCGGCGTAGATCAGCCGAGTCGCCGGGACCTTGCGCTTGTTGCAAGCCGATCGCGGGTTCGCAGGGTGGAACCCAGGATATTCCAGCCCCTGCTCGATCATGATCTGTCCCTTGCCCGGCGGCTCAATCAGGTTCACAGTGATCGGACCCATCGAATGGCAGGTCGGATCGAGGGCCACGAACCATCCGATCTTCTGGGTGTGCCCGGGCTTGACGACTTTCTCGATAGTCGGCATCGGCTGCGGCCAAGCGAAGACGCCCGTCGGAACCAGGCAGAGCAACGCAGCGCCTAAAAGAATCGCATGACCACGCATCGATGATATCTCGCGTGCTGATCGCGTCGATGGTCGTTTACAGATCGGAAATGCCGCCGAGGTGACACTTATATGCAAACATCAGAGCATTTTCCGACGAAGTGGATACCGGTTCGTCTTAGAGAATGCGGCAAAATCAAAGACCTAGAGCGCCTCGCGATTGCAGCGCGATCGTGAAGCGCTCTAGACCACGCGAAACAACATTAGCTCTCGCGCCGACATGCCGCAAGGATAATCGAAGATACGACAGCCGACCCCGCGCGCTTCGAGGCAGCGGGTGGCCATGACACAGGCCGACTCAGGCCAGCGCCGCATCCACCTCTCGCCCTCGTCCCAACCCCCGCATCAGCTCGGCGAGGTGCGGCCGCACCCGCAGCTGCTCGGCATGGAGCCGCCGCACCGCCTCGGTCAGGCTGCCGTCGTAGCCCAGGGCCTCGTCCGCGAAGGCGATCATCCGGGCATTGGGCCAGGCCTTCTCGCGCAGATCGTGGACCTTGGTGACGACGGCCTGCGCGTCGAGGTCCGGATGGGCCTGGCCGAGCAGCATCGTCATCGCGGCGGTGGAGCGGGAGATGCCGGCATGGCAGTGGATCAGGAGATGCGTCTTGCGCCGCTTGGTCTCGGCGGCGAGCTCGTCGCCGAAGCGCAGAATCGCCTCGACGTCCCGGCGCTCGGGCAGGATCTGGCCCTCGACCGGCTCGATGATGTCGTGGAAGCGCAACGTAGTGCGGTGATGCGCGTCGTAGGTGCCGAAGGCCTCGGGCTCGGGCCAGGCCGGATCGAGGATCGACAGCACGTGGGTGACGCCACGGGTCGAGTGGTGGCCCAGTTCCTCCAGGCCGCAGACCGTGTGCAGGGAGATCGGTTCGGGCTTCACGGTCGGGTCGCGCTCCGGCAAGGGGCGGGGCGCCGGGCGCCGCCGCGGGATTGGTCCGGGGTAGCATAGCCCTCACCCCCGCACGAGCGGTTTCCCGGGCGGCAGGGCGCCGGCCCCGGTGCGCTTTCGCGGAAAGCGCGCTACCTGTGGTCCCGTGGGGAATCTGAAGCGGTGGGCATTCGCGCCGATGGGAAGAGCATGAAGCGTCGCGACATCCTGACGGCCGGCATTGGCCTCGCCGGCAGCGCCGCCGTGGCGGCCCCGGCCGTGGCGCAGGGCGCGCCCGAGCTGCGCTGGCGCCTGCACTCCGCCTTCCCGCGCAACCTCGACGCGCTCTATGGCGCCGCCGAGCTTTTTTCCCGCCTCGTCGCCGAGGCGACGGACAACCGCTTCCAGATCGAGGTCGCAGCGGCGCCCGCGGGCGAGTCCCCGGCATTGCTCGATTCCGTCGGGGCCGGCACCCTGGAGATGGCCTACTCGGCCGCCTATTACGAGGCCGGCCGCGACCCGACCTACGCGCTCGCCACCGCGATCCCCTTCGGCCTCAACGCCCGCCAGCAGAATGCCTGGATGCTGCAGGGCGGGGCGCTCGACCTGTTCAACGAGATCTTTTCCAAGAACAAGCTCTACGCCCTGCCCGGCGGCAACACCGGCACCCAGATGGGCGGCTGGTTCCGGCGCGAGGTGAAGTCGGTCGCCGACCTCCAGGGCCTGCGCTTCCGCATCGCCGGCCTCGGCGCGCAGGTGCTCGCCCGGCTCGGCGTCGCGACCCAGACGACGCCAGGCGCCGACCTCTACGCCGCCTTGGAGGCCAAGACCCTCGACGCCGCCGAGTGGATCGGCCCCTATGACGACGAGAAGCTCGGCCTCAACAAGGTGGCGCCGTTCTACTATTATCCGGGCTTCTGGGAGGGCGGCGCGATGCTGCACTTCTGGTTCAACGCCCAGAAATGGGCCGAACTGCCCAAGGCCTACCGGGCGATCGCGACGGCGGCGGCGGCGAGCGTCAACGGCGACCTGCAGGCCAAGTACGACGCGCGCAACCCGGCCGCCTTGCGGCGCCTCGTCGGCGGCGGCGCGCAGCTGCGCCCCTTCCCGCAGGAGGTGATGGAGGCCGCCCTCAAGGCGGCGAACGACTTCTACGCCGAGCTCGGCGCCAAGAACCCGGACTTCAAGCGCATCTACGACGCGCTGAAGACGTTTCGCAACGAGGAATATCTCTGGTTCCAGGTCGCCGAGTATACTTACGACAACTTCATGATCCGGGCGCGGGCCCGGGGCTGATCTGCACCGCGCCCGAGCTGGGCGAGCCTTATTCGGCCGCCTCCTCTCCCGGGAGGGTGCCGCGCCCCTCCTCGCGCATCAGCGCCCGCACCACGCTCGGCACCGCCTCCAGCGCGCCGGCGAGCGTCTCGTCGGCCACGAACAGGCTTTTGATCTCCGGGCTGGTGATGCAGACGAGGCCTTCCCCGCTCTCCTCGACCCGCAAAGTGAATTGCCGCATCGCTCGACCGCTCCCTCACGCTCGGCTCCGATCGCCCCGCGATGCACGAGGCGGGCCAGCACGTGGGAGGACAACGCGGAGCGCGGCTATTCGCTCCACCGGACGCAGAGGGACGCCGGAGAAATCTCTGCTGCGAGAGATGAGCCCAAGAAAAAAGGCCACCCTCGCGGGCGGCCCGAAGTCTAGGGAGGAAACGCCCAAGGAGGGCAACGGGAGCGCGACGCCATCGCGCTCCCGCACTGCAATAACATAAGTGTGCGCTGCCGGATGGCAAGGCGCGATTAGCGGCAGCGTTGCCGCTTTCGCGAGCAGCCCCGGCCCGCCGCTGGACCGCGCCCTGCCACGGCCTAGTTCTCCGCCCGTGACGGGGGTGCGGGCGATGGCGATTCAGGCGGGGCGGATCCGGGTTCTGAAGGACGAGGAGCCGCGGGACGGCGCCTACGTGCTCTACCTGATGCAGCAGGGCATGCGCAGCCGCGACAACCCGGCCCTCGAATACGCCGTGGAGGAGGCCAACCGCCTCGGGCTGCCGGTGGTGGCCGGATTCGGCCTCCTCGACGGCGGCGCCCACTTCCCCGAGGCCAATGCGCGCCACTACGCCTTCCTGCTGCAGGGGCTGGCCGACGCCAAGGCGGGCCTGGAGCGCCGCGGCATCGCCTTCGTGCTGCGCCGGGCCACCCCGGCCAAGGCTGCCCTGACTTTGGGCAAACAGGCCGCGATGCTGGTCCTCGACCGCGGCTACCTGACGATCCAGAAGAGCTGGTACGCCGAGATCGAGACAAAGTTCGACGGCCGCTTGGTCCAGGTCGAGGGCGACGTGGTGGTGCCGGTCGAGGTCGCGTCGGGCAAGCACGAATTCGCCGCCCGGACCCTGCGGCCGAAGCTGCACCGGACCTGGGAACCCTATCTCGCGCCGCTGCGGGCGCGGAAGGTCAAGCACCCGGCCGACGACCTGACCCTGAAGAGCGACATCGACGTCTCGGACCCCGACGCGGCGCTCGCCGCGATGACGCTCGACCAGGACGTGACGCCGGTGCGGCGCTTCCGCGGCGGCGAGACGGAGGCCTATCGCCGGTTGGAGGCCTACCTCGCCGGGCCGTTTTCCGATTACGGCACGGTGCGCAACCGGCCGGAAGCCGGCGCCGCCTCGCATCTGAGCCCCTACCTGCATTTCGGCCAGATCTCGCCGGTGGCCGCCGCCCTCAAGGTCCAGGCGGCCAAGACCGGCGGGCCGGAGGACCGGGCGGCGTTCCTGGAGGAGCTGATCGTCCGGCGCGAACTGGCGATGAACCACGTCCACACCAATCCGGGCTACGACACTTACGCGAAGGCGGTGCCGGACTGGGCCCGCAAGGCCTTGGCCGAGCACGAGGACGATCCCCGCCCGCACCTCTACGACGAGGAGGCGCTGGCGCAGGGGCGGACCCACGACGAGTACTGGAACGCCGCGATGCGCGAGATGCGCGTCACCGGCTACATGCACAACCACCTGCGCATGTACTGGGGCAAGAAGATCCTCGAATGGTCGCCCTCACCGGAGGAGGCCTTCACGGTGACCTTGGCGCTCAACAACCGCTACTTCCTCGACGGGCGCGACGCGAATTCCTTCACCAACGTCGCCTGGCTGTTCGGCCTGCACGACCGGCCGTGGGGCCGGCGCAAGGTGTTCGGCACCGTGCGCTATCTCGGGCAGAACACGCTCAAGAAGTTCGACGCGAAGGCGTACCTGAAGGCGGTCGACGAGTTGTGCGCGGCGGAGGAGGAGTGAGGCCGGAGCCGGGTCTCGCCTCAGGCCGCCGCCCGCCGCTCCGGATACAGCCCGAGCAACCCGTCCGGCGTCGCCTCCGCCACGCCGCGCTCGGTGATGATCCCGGTGACGAGCCGCGCCGGCGTCACGTCGAAGGCCGGATTGGCCACAGGGCTGCCGGGCGAGACCACCGCCACGGTGGCGAAGGCGCCGTCGTCGGTGCGGCCGGTGAGGTGGGTGACCTCACGGGCGTCGCGCTCCTCGATCGGTATGCCGGCGACGCCGTCGGTGAGCGTCCAGTCGATGGTCGAGAACGGCAGCGCGGCGTAGAACGGCACGCCGCAATCGCGGGCGGCCAGCGCCTTCAGGTAGGTGCCGATCTTGTTGCAGACGTCGCCGGTCGCGGTGGTGCGGTCCGAGCCGACGATGCAGAGATCGACCTTGCCGTGCTGCATCAGGTGGCCGCCGGCATTGTCGGCGATCACCGTGTGGGGCACGCCGTGGGCGTTGAGCTCGTAGGCGGTGAGCGCCGCGCCCTGGTTGCGCGGCCGGGTCTCGTCGACCCAGACGTGGACGGGCAGGCCGGCATCGTGCGCGACGTAGATGGGTGCGAGCGCCGTGCCCCAGTCGACCGTGGCGAGCCAGCCGGCGTTGCAATGCGTGAGCACGTTGACCGGCCCGGACTTCTTGGCGGCGATGTCCGCGATCAGCGCCGCGCCGTGCTCGCCGATCGCCCGGCAGCTCGCCACGTCCTCGTCGGCGATGCGGGCGGCCTCCGCGAAGGCGGCGGCCTCGCGCCCGGCCGGCGGGAGGGGCTGGAGCAGGCCCGCGACCCGATCGAGGGCCCAACGCAGGTTGATCGCGGTCGGCCGCGTCGCGGCGAGCCGGGCCCGCGCCCCATCGAGATTCCGGTCGGACGGGTCCTCGCGCATCGCCAGCGCCAGCCCGTAGGCCGCGGTGGCGCCGATGAGCGGCGCACCGCGCACGATCATCGTGCGGATCGCGACCGCTGCCTCCGCCTCGGTCCGGAGCGTCTTCGTCTCGAAGGCGAAGGGCAGGCGGGTCTGGTCGATCACGCAGATCCCCTCGCCGTCGGGCGCGGGGAAGATGGTGCGGTAGTGGCGGCCGTCGATCTTCATGGCGGAGGGTTTAGCACGAATGGCAGGAAGGTGGAGACCGGCACGTCAGGCTCAGCGCGTGTTGGCGCGCAGCCAAGCTGCCACCGCGGGCTCTCCGATCTCGCCCGCGGCGATGGATAACCAAGTCCTTACGACGTCGGTCTCCAATGCGGCAACGCAAGGACCATTCAACTGTAGAAATATCGCCGCGACGACAAAAGAAACGCGCTTGTTGCCGTCGACGAAGGGGTGGTTGCGGGCGATACCGAAAGCGTAGGCCGCGGCTAGATCGAACAGATCCGTCGAGCCGTATGCGGCTTGCTGGCGTGGTCGAGCAAGTGCCGAGTCGAGTAGAGCGTCATCACGCAGCCCTGGCAGCCCGCCATGCTCTGCGATTTGATTGGCGTGGATCGCGAGAACGACGTTTCGCGCGATCCAAATCGGCGCCGTCACGCCTTACTTCGCCAATTCCCGCAACGCGTTTCGATAGCGCTGCATCACGTCGCGCGCCACTTCCATCTGAAGCTCTTCCGAGGGGTCCTGCGGCGTGATCTGATAACCGTCAGGAGTTTCAGTAAGATGGAGCGTCGACCCATCTGTCAGAGCAAGACGCGTTCTCACATCGTCTGGCAGTACGACCGCGAGGGTGTCGCCGATTGCTTTGACCTTCAATGCAACCAAGATAGCCTCCCGACCGCCGAACGGACCTCTGGCCGAATCGGATATGCGGTTTCCTGGCAGCCTTGCAAGGGAGGAGTGGGCCGGCCCACCCCTCCCTCATACTCTCAGAACCGCACCGCCCGCGCCCGCTTCACCTGCGGGATCGCCTCGATCGCCCGCAGCAGGTCGGGCGAGACCGGCTCGTCGACGGCGGCAAAGCAGATCGCGTCGCCGCCCGGCCGGTCGCGGCCGAGGTGGAAGGTGGCGACGTTGACGCCGGCCTCGCCCATCAGCGTGCCGAAGCGGCCGATGAAGCCGGGCTGGTCGGCGTTGCGGATGTAGAGCATGTGCGGCGCCACCGCGGCTTCGAGGGCGATGCCGCGGATCTCGACGAAGCGCGGGCGGCCGTCGCCGAACACCGTGCCGGCAGCGTCGCGGGGCATGTCCTCGGCCTCGACCGTGACGTGGAGGCGCGAGGCGTAGGGGCCCTCGACGGTCGTGCGGGTCGCGGTCTCGACCTGGATGCCGCGGGCGCGGGCCACCTCGATCGCCGAGACCATGTTGACGCCCTCCAGGAACGGCCGCAGCGCGCCGGTCACCGCGGCGGCGGTCAGCGCCCGGGTGTTCAGCTCCGCCGCCTCGCCCTCGTAGACGAGGCGGATGCCGCGGATCGGCGCCTCGGTGAGCTGGCCGAGGAACGAGCCGAGCTGCTCGGCGAGGCTGACGTAGGGCCGCAGGCGCGGCGCCTCCTCGGCGGAGATCGACGGGAAGTTGACCGCGTTGCGGATCGCGCCGTTCAGCAGGTAATCGGCCATCTGCTCGGCGACCTGGAGCGCCACGTTCTCCTGCGCCTCGGTGGTCGAGGCGCCGAGATGCGGCGTGCAGACCATGTTCGGGTGGCCGAACAGCACGTTGTCCTTGGCCGGCTCCTCCGTGAACACGTCGAAGGCGGCGCCCGCGACGTGGCCGGAGTCGAGCGCGGCGCGCAGCGCCACCTCGTCGACGAGGCCGCCGCGGGCGCAGTTGACGATGCGCACGCCGGGCTTCGTACGCGCCAGCGCCTTGGCGGAGAGGATGTTGCGGGTCTTCTCCGTCAGCGGCACGTGCAGGGTGATGACGTCGGCCCGGCGCAGCAGCTCGTCGAGCTCGACCTTCTCGACGCCGAGCGCCACGGCGCGCTCGGGGGTCAGGAACGGGTCGTAGGCGATCACCCGCATCCGCAGGCCGATGCCGCGATCGGCGACGATCGCCCCGATATTGCCGCAGCCGATGACGCCGAGGGTCTTGGCGGTGAGCTCGATGCCGAGGAAGCGGTTCTTCTCCCAGCGCCCGGCTTGCGTCGAGGCGTCGGCCTGGGGGATCTGGCGGGCGAGCGACAGCATCAGCGCGATGGCGTGCTCGGCGGTGGTGACCGCGTTGCCGTGCGGCGTGTTCATCACGATCACGCCGCGGGACGTGGCGGCGGGCACGTCGATCGTGTCGACGCCGATGCCGGCCCGGCCGATCACCGTGAGGTTTTTCGCGCGCTCCAGCAGGGCGGCCGAGACCTTGGTGGTCGAGCGGACGGCGAGGCCGTCATACGCGCCGATGGCGGCGGCCAGCGCCTCCTTGTCCTTGCCGAGCTCCGGGCGGAGATCGGCCTGGATGCCGCGCTCGCGGAAGATCGCGACGGCGGCGGGCGAGAGGGTGTCGGAGATCAGGACTTTTTTGGGCGTGGTGGTGGGCATGGCGGCCTCGAACGGGGGTCGCGCCATCGCCCCGCGGGGGAGCGGGTCGGCCGGGGGCTGTCCAACACGGATCGCGGTGTCACACGTCTCCGCCCGCGCCGACCTTATCGAGGAAGCGCGCTTCCCCTCTCCCGTGTGGGAGAGGGGTCAGGGGTGAGGGTGCTACGGTTCTGATCGAAGCTCAGACCGTGGTGCTGGCAGCGGAACGGTTCAGCCTTCTTGCAGCACCGTCTCCACCCTCACCCCTACCCCTCTCCCACATCTTGCAGCGATACCGGGCAAGCCCGGCATCGCCAGGAGAGGGGATCCCGCGCTTGCCCGGCAAGCGTTCACGCGGATGGGAGATGTTGATCGAACGCGGCCCGTCGGGGAGTGAGGCCCGGCCGACGCCAGCCCTGCGGGGTTCCGGCGCCGATCATGACGACGATGGGTGCTCAGGCCGCCTGGGTCAGGCGGGCCTTCTCCTGGGCGAAGGCCCAGTCGAGCCACGGGGTCAGCGCTTCGAGGTCGGAGGCCTCGACGGTGGCGCCGCACCAGATCCGCAGGCCCGGGGGGGCGTCGCGGTACGCGCCGATGTCGAAGGCGACGCCCTCGCGGTCGAGCGTCGTGGCGATGCCCTTGGCGATTGCGGCCACGGCCTCGGGGCCGCGCCCGACCACGTCGGGATCGCTCACCACAAGGCAGACGCTGGTGTTGGAGGCGGTCGCCGGATCCTCGGCCAGGCTGGCGATCCAGGGGGTACGGGCGACCCAGTCGGCGATCACGCCGGCATTGCGGTCTGCGCGCGCCCGCAGGGCCGGCAGGCCGCCGATCCGCTCGGCCCAGAGCAGCGCGTCGATGTAGTCCTCGACCGCCAGCATCGAGGGCGTATTGATGGTCTCGCCCTGGAAGATGCCCTCGATCAGCTTGCCGCCCTTGGTCATGCGGAAGATCTTCGGCATCGGCCAGGCGGGGACGTAGGTCTCCAGCCGCGCGACGGCGCGAGGCGAGAGGATCAGCATGCCGTGCGCCGCCTCGCCGCCGAGCACCTTCTGCCAGGAGAAGGTGACGACATCGAGCTTGCCCCAGTCGAGGTCCTGCGCGAAGGCCGCCGAGGTGGCGTCGCAGAGCGTCAGGCCCTCGCGGTCGGCGGCGATCCAGTCGGCGTCCGGCACGCGCACGCCCGAGGTGGTGCCGTTCCAGGTGAACACCACGTCGCGGGTGCGGGTGTCGACGGTCGAGAGGTCGGGCAGGCGGCCGTAGGGCGCCTTGATCACGCGGGCATCGAGCTTGAGCTGCTTGACCGCGTCGGTGACCCAGGTCTCGCCGAAGGATTCCCAGGCGACCATGTCGACCGGGCGCGGGCCGAGCAGCGACCACATCGCCATCTCGACGGCGCCGGTGTCGGAGGCCGGCACGATGCCGATGCGGTAATCGGCCGGAACCTGCAGCACCGTGCGGGTGAGGTCGATGGCCTGCTTGAGCTTGGCCTTGCCGAGCTTCGCCCGGTGCGAGCGGCCGAGAGCCGCATCGGAGAGGGCCTCGGGCGTCCAGCCGGGGCGCTTGGCGCAGGGTCCGGACGAGAAGAAGGGCGCGCGCGGGCGCGCCGCGGGGCGGGTCGTCATGCTGGTGTCCATCCTTTCAGATGGGCGCCTCTCGGTGGGGAGAGGTGTCCCGCCGTCTCGCTTGCGCCAGGCCGGACGCGGCGTCAACCCTGCGGCTTCGGCATCAGGCGCGCGAGGTGGGTCCGATGAGTCTCCAGCGTCGCCTGGAACTCGGCGAGCAGCACCTCGGCCAGGGCGGCGGTCTCGCCGCCCGACCGCGCGAGGCGGGCCGCCAGGGCGCGCTGGCGCACCACCCGGCGCTCGCCTTCGACGACGTGGCGCAGGGCCATCTCGAGGTCCGTCTCTCGGAGCGGATGAGCCGCTGGCATGGCGGCGCCCTCCTCGACATCATTCGCCGAAGTGGTCCCCGGTTCGGCGACGAAAATGATGCAAAAACAAGAAGCCAAGCAGCGCTGCCCCTTGCAGCTCTGCTTGGCTCGGAGCCGACGGGCGCACCCGGGTGACCCAAGGCGCGCGAGCCGGCTCCTGCGAATGTCCGCCACTCTGGCACGGACCGGTCCGCCCGGATAGGACGGGCACGAGACGAGGGTGAGACGGGGGTGACATGGACGAGTTCGGGCGCGCCCTGGGTCTGGCGGTCGCGATGATCCTGCGGGCGGATGCCGATCTCGTCGCCATCGTCGGCCTGTCGCTGCGCGTCAGCCTGACCGCGGCCGGGCTCGGCTTCGTGCTGGGCGCCCCCCTCGGCGCGCTGCTCGCCGCGGCGCGCTTTCCCGGCCGGGCTGCGCTCCTCGTCCTCGTCAACGCGCTGCTCGGCCTGCCGCCGGTGGTGGTGGGGCTGGTGCTCTACCTGCTCGTCTCGCGCTCGGGGCCGCTCGGGGGGCTCGGCCTCCTGTTCACCCCCGGGGCGATGGTGATCGCGCAAGGCGCGCTCGCCCTGCCGATCGTCGCGGCGCTCTCGCACCGCACCTGCGAGGCTCTGTGGGCGGAGTACGGCGATGCCCTCCGGGTCGACGGGGTCGGCACGGGACACGCGGCCCTGATCCTGCTCGCGATGGCGCCCGCCCCCCTCGTCACCGCCTTCCTGGCGGCATTCGGGCGGGCGATCGCCGAGGTCGGCGCGATCCTGATGGTGGGGGGCAACATCCGCGGCTACACCCGCACCATGACGACCAGCATCGCGCTCGAGACGAGCCGCGGCGACCTCGCCCTGGCGCTGGGCCTCGGCCTCGTCCTCGTCAGCCTGACCCTGGTGGTGAGTGCCGCCGCCTTCGGGATCAACCGGGTGGCGGCCTCGCCGAGGACTTGATCGCACACAACGCCCATGCGGCTACGCGTACCGCCCGGGCTCATAGATCTTCGCAAGCCTCGCCCTTTCCCGGACGACTGGAACGAAGTGGAAGGAGATCCGGGAAAGGGAGAGTGGCCTGTTACGGATCGCCTACCAAGCATCATGCCCGCCATGGTAGTACACCATGACAGCAGACGAACCGGGACGATCATTGGCTCGGCGTCGTGCCGGCCGGGAAGAATAGCTGCTCGCCGTTGATCTTGAACGAGGCGATCGCCGCCCGGCCGCGCTCCGAGGTCAGCCATTCGTGCCAGATCTTCGCGTCGGCGGCGTGGATCTGCGGGAATTTGGCCGGATTGACCAGGATCGAGCCGTAGGGGTTGAACAAAGCCGGATCGCCCTGGACCAGGATCACGAGGTTCTGGCGGTTCTTGAAGCTCGCCCAGGTCGCCCGGTCGGTCAGGGTGTAGGCGTCCATCGCGGCCGCCGCGTTCAGGGTCGGGCCCATGCCCTGGCCGAGCTCGCGGTAGCCGCTTCCTAAGCTCCGCGCCTCGATCCCGGCCTTCTTCCACAGCCGCAATTCGGTGCGGTTGGTGCCGCTGTCGTCGCCGCGGCTGGCGAAGGGCGCCTTGGCGCGGGCGATGCGGGCGAGCGCCTCGGTCGCGTCGCGCCCGCCCTTGAGGCCGGCCGGGTCGGCGGCGGGGCCGACGATCACGAAGTCGTTCGCCATCACGTCGCGGCGGTCGAGGCCGTGGCCCTCGGCGACGAACTTGTCCTCGCCGGGCCGGTCGTGGACGAGGAGCGCGTCGGCGTCGCCCTTGGCGCCGATGGCGAGCGCCTGCCCGGTGCCGACCGCGACGACGCGGACGGTGATGCCGGTCTCGCGCTGGAAGATCGGCAGCAGGTGGCCGAACAGGCCCGATTGCTCGGTGGAGGTGGTCGAGGCCAGGGTGATCGCCCGTTCCTGCGCGGCGGCGGACCGGCCGAGGGCGGGCGCGACGGCGAGAAGCGCGAGGAGGACGAGGCGGCGCGGAATCAGGCGGCTCACGGGCTCAAGCTCCGGTGATCGGTTTACGGGCCAGCGATACCCCGCGCTGCGGGCCCGACACCAGGGTGCAGAGGCCGGCGCGGGCTCAACCCTTCGTCGCCGGCCCCGCCGCCGCGAGGCTGTTGGCGATGGTGGCGAGCATCGCGGCGGCCCGGGCCGCGACCGCCGGCTCGTGCCCGTCCTCGACCAGGCGCCGCTTGGTCTCGATCACGGTCTCCACCGCCTCGATCAGGTCGTCCGCCGGGACCACACCGCGCTCGACGAGGGCGAGCATCAGGCTCTCGACCAGCATCAGGGCGGCCTGACCGGCGGCGGCCTGGTCCTCGCCCATCCCGTCCCGGTCCGGTCCGTCGTCAGCGGCCGGCATCGGTACCACCTCTCCCCGCATCTCCGGCTTCCGGCTCGCGCCCTCCGACGAATTCGGGCCGGCCGCGCTCGGACAGGTCGAGGAGCGGGGCGGCGATCCGCACCAGGGCGTCGAGGTCGCCGATCGTCACCCGGCGCCCCCGCATGGTGACGATGCCGTCCTCCCGGAACGCCCGCAGCACCCGGTTGACGTGCACGTTCGAGATGCCGAGATGGTCGCCGATCTGCTCCTGGGTCATCGGCAGGTCGTAGGCCGTCGCGTCGGGCGGCAAAGCCCCCGAGCGGATCAGGCGGCCGCGCAGTTCGACCAGCAGCATGGCCAGGCGCTCGTCGGCGCTGCCGCGGCCGAGCCCCACGACCCAGTTGTGCAGCCGGCGCTCCTCCTCGATCACCTGCCACATGCAGCGGGTGGCGAGGTCGGAATCGCGCTCGTAGGCCTCGCGCAGGATGCGGTGGTCGACCTGCTCGACCAGCACCTCGGACAGGGCCTGCACCGCGTCCGGGCTGTGGGTGACGAACAGGCTCTTCACCGCGAAGAGGTCGCCGGGCAGGAAGATCAGGATGAACTGGCTGCGCCCGTCCTCCAGGGTGCGCAGGCGGCCGACCCAGCCCTTGCGCAGGCGGAAGATCGCGGTGTTCGGGCTGTCGGCCTCCACCAGCAGCCGGCCGGCCGGGTAGAGGCGGCCTGAGCCCTCCATCACCCGGTCGAGGGCCGCCTCGCCCCGGCGCAGAGACTCCAGGATTTCGGGCCTGTGCAACAGGTAGCGGGCGGAATCGGACATGGCGGGCGGGCGGAGATCCGAGGGAGGCGTCGCGGAAGGCGGCGCGAAGGGCGCCGGGCGACGACAAGCGGTCTAGGAAGGCCCGCCCCCTCGGACATTTACCTGGGTTGTCTTTTCGACATCCCGCCGCGGCCGGTCATCGATTCCGGTCCCGTGCCACGGGGTCGGCCCTCAGGCCTGCCGCGAGGTCCGGGCGCCGCTCGCGGGTGAGCCGGGCCGATTCCGCCGCCCGCCAGCGGGCGATCGCTGCGTGGTTGCCGCCGGTCAGCACCTCCGGGATCTCCCGCCCCTCCCAGTCCCGCGGCCTCGTGTAGTGCGGGTATTCGAGGGCGCCGCTCTCGAAGCTCTCCTCGACGCCGGAGGCGTGCTTGCCCATCGTGCCGGGCAGGAGGCGCACGCAGGCATCGAGCAGCACGAGCGCCGCCGGCTCGCCGCCCGACAGGACGTAGTCGCCGACCGAGACCTCCTCCAGGGCCCGGGCCCCGATCACCCGCTCGTCGACGCCCTCGAACCGGCCGCAGACGACGATGACGCCCGGCCCCTCGCTGAGCGCCCGGACCCGCGCCTGCGTGAGCGGCCGGCCGCGGGGGCTCATCAGCAGGCGCGGGCGGGCATCGTCCGCGGGCGCCGCCGCGTCGATCGCCGCGGCCAGCACGTCGCAGCGCAGCACCATCCCGGCGCCGCCGCCGGCCGGGGTGTCGTCCACCGCCCGGTGCCGGCCGAGGCCGTGGTCGCGGATGTTGCGCGCCTCCAGGCTCCAGGCGCCCCGCGCCAGCGCGTCGCCGGCGAGCGAGAGCCCGAGATGGCCGGGGAACATCTCGGGGTAGAGGGTCAGGATCGTGGCGCGCCAGGGCGAGAGGGGCGCGGGCGCGGGGGCGGTGGCGGAGGTCATGCGGGTTGATGGCCCCGGCGGGCCGGACCGGTCAACCGGGGGCCCGTGTCACCCGGCCCGGCTCGGCGCCAGCCAGGCCCCCGCGAAGCGGAAGACCGGCTCCCCGCGCTGGTTGGTGCCGGTCGCGGTGTGGCTGACGATGCCCCAGCCCGGCCGGGTGCGGGACGGCCGCGCCTCGGTCAGGGTGACGTCGTAGCGGATGACGTCGCCGTCATAGACGGGCTTCAGCCATTGCAGATCGCGAAAACCCGGCGAGGGACCGCCCTCGACGATCGGTTCACCGCGCTCCAGGGCCAGCGCCCGGCCGCGGTCGCGCGCCGCGACCATGCGCTTCATCCAGGCCGCGGCGGTGTGCCAGCCCGAGGCGCACAGGCCGCCGAAATGGGTTTGTTCCGCCGCCGCCTCGTCGACGTGGAAGGGCTGCGGGTCGAAGGCGCGGGCGAAGCGCAGGATGTCGTCGCGGGTGAAGAGATGCGCGCCGAGATCGAAGGTCCGGTCGAGCGGCATGTCCTCGAGATGGACCGAGGGCAGCGCCTCGCCCTCGGGCAGGTCGGCGGGGGCCGGCGCCTCCGGCGGGCGCGGCCGGGGCGGCAGCGGCGGCGTGCCGGCCTTGCCGAACATCGCCCAGAAATCCTGGGTCATCACCGGCTGGCCGGCGCCGTTCGCGATCTCCAGCAGGAACCGCACGAAGCCGCGGTCGGGCTTGCTGCCGGAGGGCCGGCTCTCGGTGACGCTCATGCGCATCGACAGGGCGTCGCCGGGGCGGACCGGGCGCAGCCAGCGCACCGCCTCGATGCCGGGCGAGCCCATCGAGCTCGATTGCAGGATGAAGCCGTCGGCGACGAGCCGCATGCCGAGCGCGCAGGTGTGCCAGCCCGACGCGATCAGCCCGCCGACGAAGCTCTCCTTCGCCGCTGCTTCATCGGTGTGGAAGGCTTGCGGATCGAATTCGCGGGCGAAGCCCACGATGTCGTCGCGGGAGACCGCCAGCGGCCCGAAATCGAGCCGGAGCCCGGGCGTGAGGTCCTCGAAGCAGTAGCGGGGCATGGGGCGCGTCCGGCGGCGGTGACGGGCCGCCGGGCTAGCACGGCGAAGGTCTGACGCGAAAGCGCCCGCGAGACGAAGAGCCTATCGGGGCCACCGGCCGGGGTCACACCCTCGATGTCATCCCGGGGCTCGCCGAAAGGCGAGAACCCGGGATCCATAACCGCCGACAGTTCAGGAAGAGGTGGACCGCTTCCCGCTTGGTCCGGCACCGTCAGCGGTCATGGATCCCGGGCTCCGCTACGCGGCCCCGGGATGACCCGGAGGGTTGCAGTTCGGTCCGCCGACTCGAACAGAAGGCCCTACGAAAACGCCCCCGCCGCCTTGTGGGCGAGGCGGATCGGCTCGGGCAACCGGAATTTCGGCGCGCAGGCGAGCACCAGGGCGACGCTCGTCGGGATGTCGGCGAGGTGGCCGGGCGAGATGAACAGCGGGTGCTTCCCCGTGCGCGTCCGGACGACCGCGCCGATGGTCTCGCCCTTGTCGATCAGCGGCTGGTGCGCGCCCTTCTCCTCGTCCAGCGGCGCGTTGCGGCCGCAGAGCCGGGTCTTGCCGACGCCGATCGTCGGGCGCTGCAGCCACAGGCCCATGTGGCTGGCGATGCCGATGCGGCGCGGATGCGCCGTGCCCATGCCGTCGAACAGGAAGACGTCCGGCTCGGCGGCGAGCCGCCCGAACGCCTCCTCCAGCACCGGGCCCTCGCGGAAGCTGAGCAGGCCCGGCACGTAGGGGAACGGCGTCGGCATCAGGGCCGTCACGGTCTCGACCACCCGGAAATCCGGATAGGTCGCGACCACGACCGCCGCGTGCGAGCGGTCGTTCTTCACGCTGACGTCGACGCCGGCGACGAGCCGCACGGCGTCGAGGTCCAGGGCTCGGTCGGCCACGACCTCCGTGGCGAGCCGGCGCTGGAGCGCGACGGCTTCCGTCGGCGTCAGGTCCCAGCCGTGGCGCCGGACGAGGTCCATCAGGTGTTGAAGCGGAAATGCAGCACGTCGCCGTCCTGCACCAGGTACTCCTTGCCCTCGAGCCGGAGCTTGCCGGCCTCGCGGGCTCCCGCCTCGCCCTTCAGCGCCGTGTAGTCGGCGTAGGCGATGGTCTCGGCGCGGATGAAGCCCTTCTCGAAGTCGGTGTGGATCACCCCGGCGGCGGCCGGGGCGCGGGTGCCCTTGGTGATCGTCCAGGCCCGGGCCTCCTTCGGCCCGACGGTGAAGTAGGTGATGAGGCCGAGCAGCTCGTAGCCGGCGCGGATCACCCGGTTGAGGCCCGGCTCGGTCAGGCCGACCGCCTCCAGGTACTCGACCTGGTCGGCCGGCGGCAGCACCGCGATCTCGCTCTCGATCTTGGCCGAGACCACGACCGCCTTGGCGCCTTCCTCCTTCGCGCGGGCGAAGACCGCGGCCGAGTGGGCGTTGCCGGAATCGGCCGAGCCTTCCTCGACGTTGCAGACGTAGAGCACGGGCTTGGCCGTCATCAGGCCGAGCTGCGAGAACAGGCGCTCCTCGTCCGGCTTGCGCTGGACGAGGCGGGCGGGCTTGCCGTCGCGCAGGAGCGGCAGCGCCCGCTGGACGAGGTCGAGGACCTCCTTGGCTTCCTTGTCGGCCCCCTTGGCCTTCTTCTCGAGCGCGACGACGCGCTTCTCGAGGCTGTCGAGATCGGCGAGCATCAGCTCGGTCTCGATCGTCTCGATGTCGGCGATCGGGTCGACCTTGCCCTCGACGTGGGTGACGTCGCCGTCCTCGAAGCAGCGCACGACGTGCGCGATGGCGTCGACCTCGCGGATGTTGGCGAGGAACTGGTTGCCGAGCCCCTCCCCCTTCGAGGCGCCGCGCACCAGGCCGGCGATGTCGACGAAGGTCAGCCGGGTCGGGATGATCTCCTTCGAGGAGGCGATCCGGGCGAGCGCGTCGAGGCGGTCGTCGGGCACGCCGACCTCACCCACGTTCGGCTCGATGGTGCAGAACGGGTAGTTCGCCGCCTGTGCCGCCGCGGTCTGCGTCAGCGCGTTGAAGAGCGTCGACTTGCCGACGTTCGGCAGGCCGACGATGCCGCATTTGAAGCCCATCAGATCGTTCCGTTCAGTTCAAAGCAGAGCGCCGGCCCGCGGCGTTGTCGGGTGGTTCGGGAGTCCGGGTCAAGCCGGCTTCTCGCCGACGCGCTTCACCTCGTCCCAGCCGCGGCCCGCCATCGCGACGTGGACCTTGTTCTGGAAGCGGGCATCCTCGCCCGCGGCCATCAGCTCGGCGGCGTCGGCCATCGCGTCGCACAGGTCCTCGACCCACGGCATCTCGGCCTTGGCGAAGTCGTTGAGGACGTAGGCGTGGACGAGGGCCTTGTCGCCCGGATGCCCGATGCCGAGGCGGGCGCGCCAGTACTCGTTGCCGCATTGCGCGGTGATCGAGCGCAGGCCGTTATGGCCGGCATTGCCGCCGCCCCTCTTCACCCGGAGCTTGGCGGGGCTAAGGTCGAGCTCGTCGTGGAACACCACCACGGCCTCGAGCGGGATCTTGTAGAAGCGCTGCGCCTCGGCCACCGCCCGGCCGGATTCGTTCATGAAGGTCAGCGGCTTCAGGAGCAGCACGCGCTCAGGCCCGATCACCGCCTCGGTGCAGTCGCCCTGGAACTTGCGCCGCCACGGCGCGGCGCGGTGGCGACGCGCGATCGCGTCGAGCGCCATGAAGCCGATATTGTGCCGGTTGCCCGCGTAGCGAGGCCCGGGATTGCCGAGGCCGACGAACAGACGCATGGCGAAATCAGGCTCCCCGAGAAAAGGGAAACGCCCCGGGTCTCGCGACCGGGGCGTCTCGTGGCTGTCGAGAGGTGAGCCGGTAGCGGCTCAGTCCTCCTTGGCCTCGTCGTCCTTGGCGGCCTCTTCGGCAGCCTCGGCCTCGGCCTCGGCGGCCGACTCGGCGCGGGCGGCCTCGGCCACCGCGGCCTCCTCGGCCTCGACCTCGGCGCCGAGCACCGTCGGCGGCACGACCGTGGCGACGACCTCGTCACCGGCGAGCGCGAAGGTGACGCCGGCCGGGGCGGGCAGGTCGGAGACGTGGACGGTGTCGCCGATCGCCTTGCCGGTCAGGTCGACGGTGATCGCGTCGGGGATCGACTCGGGGGCGACCTCGACCGTGACGGTGTGGTGCACGACGTTGAGTGTGCCGCCCTCCTGCTTGATGCCGGGGGCCGCGTCCTCGTTGGTGAAGTGCACCGGCACCTCGACCTCGATCGACTGGCCGGCGACGACGCGCAGGAAATCGACGTGCAGCGGCACGCCGGTGACCGGGTCGAGCTGGAAGTCGCGCGGGATCGCCCGGACCTTGCGGCCGCCGGCATCGATCTCGAACACGGTGGTGCGGAAACCGCCGGCGTAGATCAGGGTGCGGGTGCGGATGAGGTCGATGGCGATGGCCTGCGGCGGCTTGTTGCCCCCGTAGATGACGGCCGGCACCTGGCCCTGGCGACGAACGGCCCGGGCGGCCCCCTTGCCGACCCGGTCGCGTGCCACGGCCTCAAGCGGCTTCACGGCGCTCATGGCGTGATCCTTAAATCTCTGGTGTTACGGATGGCTCAAACGCCGAAGGCCGCCCCCTCGAGGACGGCCCTGTGAACCGGCGTCGCCACGCCCGTTCCCATGACGGGACGATCCGGCCTCCAAGGGTGTCCGGCGGGCGGGGGTGCAGCTAGCAGAGACCGGCCGCGATGGCAAGGTCGCGGTGCGGACGGGACAAGGACGAGGATACCCGCGGGTTCCGGGCATCGGTCCGACGGATCCTTAACCCCCGGGGCGCGAGCCTCGGGCCCGTCTTCCCCGATCCCGGAGATTGTTCGTGACGCGCCCGATCCTCTGGGCCCTCGGCGTGCTTGCCGGCGCCGCCGTCACCGGCGGGTCGATGACCGAGCGCTTCGCCCGGATCGGCCACGGCCAAACGCAGAGTCAAACCCAAGGCCAGACTCGAGCGCCGGTCCAGGCTCCGGCGCACACCCGCGCTCCCGCCGAGGCGCCCCGGCTCGCGTCGGGCTTCGACGCGAGCGTGACCCTGTCCCAGGACCCGTCCGGCCATTTCCGCGCCCACCCGCAGGTCGAGGGGCAGGTCCTGCGCATGCTGGTCGATACCGGCGCCACGCTCTGCGTCTTCACCCGCGAGGATGCGGACCGGATCGGGCTCGCCGTCGCCGAGCGCGACTTCACCGCGCAGGTCGGCACCGCCAACGGCACCGTGCCGGCGGCGCGCGTGCGGGTGCGCGAGATGCGCCTCGGCGGGATCGCGGTGCGGGACGTCGAGGCCCTGGTGCTGCCGCGGGGGCGCCTCGAGACCAGCCTGCTCGGCATGTCGTTCCTGCGCCGCCTGCGCGGGTTCGAGGTCGCGGCGGGCCGGATGATCCTGCGGGGGTGAGGCCGGTTCGTAACACGCCCTACCTGCTCGGGCAGGCCCCGCCGTTGCTGTTGGAGACGACGGTCGGCAGCACCACCTCCGGGCTCGCCGTGACCGAGGCATTGTAGACCTTGCCGTTGCGCACCGGCCAGATCACGGTCTCGGTCAGGGTGCCGAGGTTGAACCGCCGGGCGAAGCTGGCGGCGAAGACCGGCCGGTAGGCCATCGACAGTTCGACGACGACGTAGCGCGCGCCCGCCCTCTTGAAGACGTCCGGCACCGGCGGCAGGTCGGTCGGGCGGGTGGGTCCCGGCACGGCGGCGTTGCCGGCATCCACCGCGTAGGAGCAGACCCTGGCCCGGCCGCCCGCATCGTAGACCCCGACCGCCTTGGCGGCGATCCGTGCGCCGGCCCCGTCATAGGGTGCCAGCACCGCCCGCCCGGCCTTGACGATGAGGGCGAACTGGCTCGCCGGAATGTCGCCGCCCTCCCGCGCCACCAGATCGGCCATGGTGCGGGCCGCCAGCGTCACCTTCCGGTAATTGCTGATGTAGCCGGCCAGATCCGTCGTGCCGAAATAGAGCAGCAGCAGGAGCGGCAGCACCAGCGCGAATTCGACCGCGGCGACGCCGTCCTGCCCGCACCGGAAGCGCGCGAGCGCGTCACGCACAGGTTCCGAGCGCGCGAGCGCGTCACGCACGGATTGCGAGGGCGCGAGCCCGTGACGCCTCCATCCCGAGCGCGCGAGCCCGGGCCGGACGGCGCCCGGACGGCCCGGGGCCCGACGGGCGATCACTGGAACGGCTCGGTGCGGAAGGCCACGGTGCTCTGGAGCACCCGCCGGCCGTTCGCCAGCGTGTGCGGGTTGAGGAAGCCGAAGAAGACCGGGAACTCCGCCGCCGCCTGAACGATCACGATCTGGCTCGGCCCGGGCTTCTGGTACTTGGTGCCGAAGTCGCTCCGCCAGGACCGCGCGTGGGCGTCGACCGGGCTCGCCGGCGTGAAGCTGGCGCCGTCGGCCAGAGCCAGCACGTCGACCTTGAGGGTGCTGCACGAGAAGATCGCGACCCGGCTGGCGCAGATCGCGTCCCTGAACTTCCGCAGGGCGACCTGCTGGGTCGTGGCGTCGGGCGGCGGGGGCGGATCGGCCGCGCGGGCGGCCTGGAACTGCCCGGTATAGAGCTGGCGGGCCGCGCCCGAGACGGCGTTGTCGAGGACCTGGCCGGCGAAGAACGCGAGGGCGGTCTCGGTGATCGCCGCGATGAGCAGGAAGAACGGCAGCCCGATCAGCGCGAACTCCACCGCGGTCGCCCCCTCGCGGGCGGACGGGAAGCCGGCAATCCTCGAGCGGATCGCGGCGATCCTGCGTCGGATCGCGATGCTCCGGGACCGGAATCCCACCGGGGCGGTCCGCGGCGCGGGCGGGCGGCGACGGAGCATGGCGCGGCTCAGGTTCGGACCGGCGCTGCGGGCGGGGGCCGGGGCGGGCCGGCGACGGGCCCGGGACCCTGGACGGTCATGCGCAAAGCCGTCGCTCAGCGCGTCGGGGCCGTTCCGCCGGCCGTCGCGAGCGAGTTGCGCTGGCCGGCCTGTCCGCTCACCTCGGAGAAGTAGCGCTGCGCGTCGCCGAGCTGCACCGCCGGCTGGCAGGCGGGCGTGCAGGAATAGGATTCGCGTTCGAGCCCGCGCTGCACCGTGATCACCGACGGGTTGCCGGCCCGCACGCTGATCGCCGATTCGGCCAGCATCGTGCCGGCCGCGTCCAGGGCGATCAGGTTGGTGCTGCCGAAGCTCTTGCCGGTCAACACCACGATGCCGTTCCGCTGCAGCGACACGTCGGCGATGATCGGGTTGCCGACGATCACCGTCGCGGTGCGCTCGGGCAGGCGGATCACCTTGGCGTTGTCGACCGAGACGGTGACCGTGGCGCCGTCGCTCGCCGGCGCCGCGGCGGCCGGCAGCGCGAGGAGCAGGAGGCCCGCGGCGAGGCGCGCGGCGCGCGGGACGCTCGGGCGGCGGGGCGGGCTCATCGGCGCGGGCTCATCGGCGGAGAGGTCTTTCGGACGCGATCGGGGCTCCCGGCCATCAAGCGTCGGATGGGTTGACAAACCGCTAAGCCGGCTCGGCTGACCTGCCCTTGGGGAGGGCCGGCACGCGCCGCCGGCACACAGTCGTTAACCACGGCCGTGATTTCGGATCGGCAGCCCGGGATCCACGACCGTTTTAACCCAACCTCAACGGCCGCGGCCTAGCTTGTCGTCAGTCCCGATCGGCGCCAGTCGATTGTCGACGGACTAACCGATACCACTCAGGCGGGAACACAGTTATGATCACCAAGCTGAAGCGTTTCGTCAGCGACGAGTCGGGCGCCACCGCGATCGAGTACGGCCTGATCGCGACCCTCATCGCCATCGCGGTGATCGCCGCGGCGAGGGGCCTCGGCAACGGCCTGGGCGCGACGTTCAACAACATCGCCGGCAACCTGAAGTAAGACGCGCCGGGCCGACCCGCACCGGGCGGGTCGGCGCGCTCCTTATCGCGGCGCGGGGCATCGAACCGGCCTTCGCCTGGCGGCTCGGTCCGCGCGTCGCCGCACGGCTCGCAATCCGCGAAAACCGCCCGGCCGGTCTCCGCGCGCGCGCCGGAGCGGCCGCGGACGGCGGCTCCCGACGAGCCGGCCGACGGGCATCGCGCTCTTCGCCTGCCTGCCTCCCCGCCTGTGCCGCGAGCCCGCATGGTCAGCCTCTGCCTCCTCGTCGTGTTCCCGTTCCTGATGGCCTACGCGGCGGTCAGCGATATCCTGACGATGACGATTCCCAACCGCATCGGCCTCGCCCTGATCGCCGCCTTCGCGGTCCTGGCTCCGGCCTCCGGGCTCGGCTGGCTCGAAATCGCGAGCCATGTCGGCGCCGGCACGCTTGTGCTCGCGGTCGGCTTCGTCATCTACCTGCTGGGTGCGATGGGAGCCGGCGACGTCAAGCTGGCGGCGGCGACCACCCTGTGGCTCGGGATCGGGGCGGTACCCGACTACCTCGTCGTCACCGCCCTATTCGGCGGCCTGATGGCCCTTGGGCTGGTGCTGATGCGCGGTTACCCCCTCCCCGGTTTCGCGGCGACCTGGCCCTTCGCCCTGCGCCTGCATGACCAGCGCGTCGGCATTCCCTACGGCGTCGCCCTCGCAGCCTCCGCCCTCGTCACCTGCCCGTCCGCGCCGCTGTGGCGGCTGGTGCTGGCGGGCTGAACGCATCCGTCTCGTCGATATTGCCGGCCCGTCGACATGACGGCCGGGCCGATCCGCGGCAGGGCATGGGCTTGAGGCCTCCCGGCCGCGCGCGCGCGTCCGCGCCCCTGCTCCCGGTTGCGGTCGCGCGCCGCGTTTCCACCCAGGGGTAATCCGGACGCCCGCCCGGCCGGTACCGCTTCGTTAACCCTAAGGGCGATTAACCTTAATTTGAGGAATCCGTGGTGGAGTCCGGTCACGGGCGGCTTCCCGCCCTGCCGTTTCCACTCTTCTGGCGCCCCATGAAGTCCTCGCGCTTGCTCCTCATCAGCGTCGCCGCCGTGACCGGCGCAGGGGCCTTCATCGTGATGAGCGGCCGCGAGCCGCCGCCGCCCCCGCCGACCGAGCCGGTCGCCGCGCCCGCCCCCGCCATCGAGATGACGGAGGTGCTGGTCGCCGCCGCCGAGCTGCCGATGGGGCAGTCGCTCAAGCCGGCGGACCTGCGCTGGCAGCCCTGGCCGAAGGGCGCGGCGAGCGACAGCACGCTCCAGCGCGCCAGCGCGCCGACGGCGCTCGAGGACACGGTGGGGTCGATCGTGCGCAGCCCGTTCCTGTCCGGCGAGCCGATCCGGCGCGAGAAGCTGATCAAGGCCAACGGCAGCGGCTTCCTGTCGGCGATCCTGCCCGCGGGGATGCGCGCCGTCGCGATCTCGATCGATGCCCGCGGCTCGAACACCGCCGGCGGCTTCATCCTGCCGAACGACCGGGTCGACGTGCTGCGCATCGCCCGGGACGAGGACGCGGCCCGCGCCGGCGGCGGCGACGCCCAGACCGCCGAGACCATCCTGACCAACATCCGGGTCCTGGCGGTCGGCCAGACCGTGCAGGAGCGCAACGGCGAGCGGGTGGTCACCGGCGACACCGCGACGCTCGAGCTCACCCCGGCCCAGGCCGAGGCCGTGACCCTGGCCCAGAAGGTCGGCCAGCTCTCCCTCACCCTGCGCAGCCTCGCCGATGCCGGGCAGGTCGCCCAGGCCGTGCCGGAGCAGCCGGCCGAATCCGGCCTCACGATCGTGCGCTACGGCGTCACCAAGCAGATGCCCCGCCGATGAGCCCGCGCCCGTCCCGCCTCGACCGCCCGAGCGGTTCCCGCCCCGCGAGCCCCCGTTCCATGACGCACTCCGAGCCTCCCCCGGCGATCCAGCGGGCCGCCGCCGCCCTCCGCGCCGCCCTGTGCTCGGCCTTGATCGCCATCCCGATGGCCGGGCCCGCCGCCGCGATCGAGGGCTTGGGTCTGCGCGGGACGGTCCAGCGCGGCGGCCTCGCGCCGGCGCCGGTGGTGAATGTCGGGCCCAACGAGGCCGACGTGTCGCGCCGCATCGACCTCACCATGGGCCGGTCGCTGGTGATCGACCTGCCGCGGGACGCCAAGGAGGTGTTCGTCGCCAACCCCAAGGTGGCGAACGCCGTGGTGCGCTCGACCCGCAAGGTGTTCATCATCGGCATCGAGAACGGCGCCACCTCGATCTTCGTGATGGACGGCGACGGGCGCCAGATCGCCGCCCTCGACGTCACGGTCGGGCGCGACCTCAACGTGCTGCGCCAGACCCTGGCCGCCAGCCTCCCGAACGGGCGCTTCGACGTGCGGCCGGCGGGCGATTCGGTGCTGCTCACGGGCTCGGTCGCCTCGGCGGCGGAGGCCCAGCAGGCCATCGACATCGCCAACGCCTTCGTGGGCACGGGCGGGGCGGGGGGTGGAAGCGGCGCGCCGGCCCGCGGCGCGGTGATCAACAACCTGACGATCCGCGGCAAGGACCAGGTGATGCTGCGCGTCACCGTGGTCGAGGTGTCGCGCCAGGTCCTCAAGCAGTTCGGCGTCAACCTGAACGCCAGCTGGAGCACGATGAACTTCGTCAACGGCGTGCCGTTCCCGCTCACCGGCGGCTCCTTCCCGGCGGGCAACGGGATCAGCGGCAAGGCCACCTCCGGCGGCTTCTCGCTGCAGGCCAACCTGCGCGCCTTCGAGCAGGCCGGGGTGTCGCGGATCCTGGCCGAGCCGACCCTGACGGCGATCTCCGGCGAGGCGGCGAACTTCACCGCCGGCGGCGAGATCCCGGTCCCGACCAGCCAGAGCTGCTCGGCGGTGCTCGCCTCGAACTCCTCGAACTGCTCGGTCGGCATCGAGTACAAGCCCTACGGCGTCGCGCTGAACTTCACCCCCGTGGTCCAGTCCGAGAACCGGATCTCGATCCGGGTCGGCACCAACGTCACCGAGATCGATCCGCAGAACGCGGTGCCGGTCTCCAACGGCAACAACACCATCTCGGTGCCGGGCCTCACGGTGCGCAAGTCGGAGACGACGATCGAGCTGCCCTCGGGCGGGACGATGATGATCGCGGGCCTGATCCAGCAGCGCAACCGCCAGGCGATCAGCGGCCTGCCGGGCCTGCTCAACCTGCCGGTCCTCGGCGCCCTGTTCCGCTCCCGCGACTACCAGCGCCAGGAGACGGAGCTGATGATCATGGTCACGCCCTACATCGCCAAGCCGATGGATCAGGCCCAGGTCAGGAAGCCCGACGACGGCTTCACCGAGTCGACCGATGCCCAAGCGGTCGTGCTCGGGCGCCTGAACCGCCTCTACGGCACGGTCGGCGGCGCGCCCCTCGCCTCCGGCTACCGCGGCCGGGTCGGCTTCATCACCGACTGACGGCAGCGCGCCCCCGGGCCGCCGGGGAGACATCGCCGAGACCTGAAGACTTCGTCGAGACCATGCCCGCGATGACCCGCATTGCCCTCCGCCTGACGCTCCTCGCCGCCACGGCCGGCCTCGCGGCCTGCGCCGCCGACCGCCGGCTGACCACGGGCTCGACCTACCCGGCGACGGTTCCCGAGCGGCACCCGATCGTCCTGTCGGATTCGCCCCGCAACCTCGACGTGTTCGTGACCGGCACCGGGCACATCGACCCGCGCCAGGCCGACGACGTCGACGCGTTCCTGACCGAGTACCGCCGCTACGGCCGCGGCGTGCTGGTCCTCGAGGTGCCGCGCGGCTCGCAGGTGCCCGGCGGCGCGGTGGAGCGCACCCTCGAGCGGGTCCGCGCCCGGGCGATCACCTTCGGCGTCGGCGCGCGGGAGATCGTCGTCGCGCCCTATCCGGTCGCCAACGTCGCGGTGAGTGCCCCCTTGCGCATCAGCTTCCAGCGCATGCAGGCCAAGGTGGCGGGGTCGTGCGGGCTGTGGCCGCAGGATCTCGGCGTCACGAATGCGGGCTTCAACGCCCGCAACGAATCCTACTGGAACTTCGGCTGCGCCACCCAGGCGAACGTCGCGAGCCAGATCGTCGACCCGGTCGACCTCGTGCGCGGCCGCCAGGAGGGCCGGATCGACACGGTGATCCGGACCCAGAACCTGACCGACCTGCGCACCGGAAAGGATCCATCAACCAGTTGGAAGCAGGATGGTCGCGCGAGCGTGAAGAATTAGGTGGGACTGTGATGACGACGCGCCTGACGAGAGTCGCAGCCGCGACGGGGCGCACCGGCGCCGACCGGGTCCGCTCCGGCGAGGGACGGCCTTCCGCCTCGGGAGCCGCCCCGAGGGGAGCGACGCGCCATGTCTGAGCCGGGCGAACCCACCGGCCGGGTCATCACCCCGGTTCCCCGCATCACCGTGCAGGCCTTCTGCGAGACCGGAGAGGTCGCGGCCGTGATCGAGGCGGCCGCCGGCGACAGGCGGATGCAGAAGGCGCATACGCGCGTCCAGATGGGCGGCGCACCCGCCGCCGTCGAGGCCTATCGCGGCGCGCCGACCCCGAACGTCCTGATGGTGGAGCTCGGCGCGTCCAGGGGCGGCCCGCTCGCCGCCCTCGATAGCCTGGCCGAGGTCTGCGACTCCGGCACCAAGGTGGTGGTGGTCGGCCACGTCAACGACGTGGTGCTCTATCGCGAGTTCATCCGCCGCGGCGTGAGCGAGTACCTGATCGCACCGGTCGATCCCGTGACGGTGATCGCGGCGATCTCCGAGCTGTTCTGCGATCCCGCCGCCGAGCCCCTGGGGCGGACCATCGCGGTGGTCGGCGCGAAGGGCGGCGTCGGCGCCTCGACGCTCGCCCACAACATCGCCTGGTCGGTGGCCCGCGACTACGCCACCGCGACGGTGATCGCCGACCTCGACATCGCCTTCGGCACCGCCGGCCTCAACTTCAACCAGGACCCGCCGCAGGGGGTGGCCGAGGCGGTGTTCGCGCCCGACCGGGTCGACGCGAACTTCGTCGACCGGCTCCTGTCGAAATGCACCGACAACCTGAGCCTGCTCGCCGCACCCGCGACCCTCGACCGCCCGACCGACTTCGTCGAGGGCGCCTTCGACGGGGTGATCGACGTGCTGCGGACGAGCGTGCCCTGCATCGTGCTCGACGTGCCGCATGCCTGGTCGGCCTGGTGCCGGCGGATGCTGATCGGCGCCGACGAGATCGTGGTGGTGGCCGGCCCCGACCTCACCTCGCTGCGCAACGCCCGCAACCTGTTCGAGGTGCTGCGGCAGTCGCGGCCCCACGACCGCATGCCGCGCCTCGTCCTCAACGGGGTCGGGATGCCCAAGCGCCCCGAGATCGCCGTGGCGGAATTCGCCAAGGCCCTCGACGCGCCGGTGGCCGCCACGGTCCCGTTCGAGCCGGCCCTGTTCGGCACCGCGGCCAATAACGGCCAGATGCTGGCCGAGGTGCAGCCCGGCGCCAAGGTCACGGAGATCCTGAACGAGCTCGCCGGTTCCCTCACCGGCCGTGCCGAGATCCGCCGCGGCCGCGGGAACATCCTGGAACCGCTGCTGGCCCGGCTCGCCCGCCGCAAGGCGTCGTGAGCCCCTTCCCTCCCGCCCCGTCCCGTCGCCCGTTTCCGAGAAGGTGTCGCTGATCCATGTTCGGCAGGAGACCCGGAGCGACCGCGCAGAAGGCGCCGGCCCCGCGCCCCGCCGGCCCCGCCCCGGTGCTCACCGAGGCGGCCGCGCCGGTCTTCCAGGACGGCAGGCGGGCCGAGACCGCCCCGCTGAACGTCTCCCTCGCGGTCTCCCGCGAGGCCCCGGTGCCCGTGGAGAGCGGCCGCTCCGACGAGTATTACCGCACGAAGAGCATGATCTTCGGCGCGCTCATCGAGGCGATCGACCTCACCCAGCTCGCCCGGCTCGAGCCGGACGCGGCGCGGGAGGAGATCCGCGACATCGTCATAGAGATCATCGGCCTCAAGAACGTCGTGATGTCGATCGCCGAGCAGGAGGAGCTGCTCGACGACATCTGCAACGACGTGCTCGGCTATGGGCCGCTGGAGCCGCTGCTCGCCCGCGACGACATCGCCGACGTGATGGTGAACGGCGCCAACCGGACCTACATCGAGGTCGGCGGCAAGATCCAGATGACGTCGGTGCGGTTCCGCGACAACCAGCAATTGATGAACATCTGCCAGCGGATCGTCAGCCAGGTCGGCCGCCGGGTCGACGAATCCTCGCCGATCTGCGACGCCCGCCTGCCGGACGGCTCGCGCGTCAACGTGATCGCGCCGCCGCTCGCCATCGACGGCCCGGCGCTCACCATCCGCAAGTTCAAGAAGGACAAGCTCACCCTCGACCAGCTCGTGCGCTTCGGCTCGATCTCGCCCGAGGGCGCCAAGATCCTGCAGATCATCGGGCGGGTGCGCTGCAACGTCGTGGTCTCGGGCGGCACCGGCTCGGGCAAGACCACGCTGCTGAACTGCCTCACCCGCTACATCGACGACGACGAGCGCATCATCACCTGCGAGGACGCGGCCGAGCTGCAATTGCAGCAGCCGCACGTCGTACGCCTCGAGACGCGGCCGCCGAACCTCGAGGGCCAGGGCGCGGTCTCGATGCGCGACCTGATCAAGAACTGCCTGCGCATGCGGCCCGAGCGGATCATCGTCGGCGAGGTGCGCGGGCCGGAGGCCTTCGACCTCCTCCAGGCGATGAATACCGGCCATGACGGCTCGATGGGCACGCTGCACGCCAACTCGCCGCGCGAGTGCCTGGGGCGCATCGAGTCGATGATCTCGATGGGCGGCTACAACCTGCCCTCCAGGACCCTGCGCGAGATGATCGCCGGATCGATCGACGTCGTCGTCCAGGCCGCCCGCCTGCGCGACGGGTCGCGGCGCATCACCCACATCACCGAGGTGATGGGGATGGAGGGCGACGTCATCATCACCCAGGACCTGTTCGTCTACGACGTCGTCGGCGAGGACCAGAACGGCAAGCTGATCGGCCGCCACCGCTCGACCGGCATCGGCCGGCCGCGCTTCTGGGACCGGGCGCGCTACTACGGCGAGGACCGGGCGCTCGCCGCCGCCCTCGACGCCGCCGAGCTGCGCGTGGAGGAGACGGCATGACGTCCCGCGGCGCGGTGGCCCTCGTTCATGCGGGCGCGGGAGGGCGCGGGTGATGGATGTCGAGGCGGTGATCGCGGCGGGCCTGCTCGCGGCGAGCGCGGCGGCGCTCGCCTCCGCCGTGGTGGTGCCGCTCCTGCCGAGCGAGGCCCGGGCCGCCAAGCGCCAGCAATCCCTGGTCGGCCAGCGCCAGGCTGTCGAGCGCGTCCAGGCGGTGAGCCGGCGCGACCAGGTGGCCAAGAGCCTGAAGGAGATCGAGGACAAGGAGAAGAAGAGCCGCGTCAGCCTCGACTTGCGGCTGACCCAGGCCGGGCTGTCGATCTCCAAGGTCCAGTTCTGCGTGTTCAGTGCGCTCGGCGGCCTCTTCGTCGGCGTCTTCGGTCTGCTGATGAGCGGCGACCTGCTGATGGCGGCCGGCCTCGCCTTCGCGGCGGGCCTCGGCGTGCCGCGCTGGCTGCTCTCCTACCTGCGCCAGCGCCGGATGACCCGCTTCATCCTCGAACTGCCCAACGCCATGGACGTGATCGTGCGCGGCATCCGCTCCGGCCTCCCCGTCGGCGACTGCCTGCGCATCATCGCCCGCGAGGCCCGGGAGCCGGTCAAGAGCGAGTTCCGGGCGATGATCGAGGCCCAGGCGCTGGGCATCTCGCTGGGCGACGCGGTCGGGCGCCTCTACGAGCGGATGCCGGTGCCGGAGGCCAACTTCTTCGCCATCGTGATCGGCATCCAGCAGAAATCCGGCGGCAACCTGTCGGAGGCTTTGGGCAACCTCTCTCGGGTGCTGCGCGACCGGCGCAAGATGGCCAACAAGGTCAAGGCGGTGAGCATGGAGGCCAAGGCCTCGGCGGCGATCATCGCCTCGCTGCCCTTCGTCGTCGGCATCCTCGCCTACATCACCAGCCCCGACTACATCTCGCTGCTCTGGACCACCACGATCGGCCACGTGGCGCTGGCCTGTTCCGGCGTGTGGATGCTCATCGGCGTGTTCGTGATGAGCAAGATGATCCGCTTCGACATCTGAGCGCGGTGCCGGTCCGGACCTGCGCTCCCGACACTTCAGACATCCCCGACGCTCCAGGAGGCGGCGCGTGCAGTTCCTGTATCAGCTGACCGACCCCTATTTCCTCGGCGCGGCCCTCGCCGCCGTGGCGGCGGCGGCCACGGTCATCACCCTGATCCAGCCGTTGCTGGAGCCCGACCGGCTCCGTCACCGCCTCAAGGGGGTGGGCAAGGAGCGCGACCGCATCCGCCTGCGCGAGCGCGAGCGCCTGAACCAGAAGGCGTCCCTGCGTCAGGAGCCCAAGGCCTACATGAAGCGCGTGGTCGAGCGCCTGCGCCTCGACGACTGGCTCGGCACCGAGAATGCCAAGAACAGCCTGATGATGGCGGGCTATCGCGGCCCGCAGGCCGAGATCGCCTTCCTGTTCTTCCGCCTGGTGATGCCGATCGCCTTCTTCGTCCTGTCGGTGTTCTACCTGTTCGTGCTGGAGGTGCTGGACCAGCCGGCGCTGATCCGCTTCGGCATGGTGGTGGTGGCGGTCTATCTCGGCATCAAGGCGCCGGAGGTCTTCCTGCGCAACCAGACCTCCAAGCGCCGGGCGGTGATCCAGCGCAACTGGCCCGACACGCTCGACCTCCTGCTGATCTGCGTCGAATCCGGCATGGCGATCGAGGCGGCGTTCCGGCGCGTCGGCGTCGAGATCGCCAACCAGTGCATGACGCTGGCCGAGGAGATGGCGCTCACCACCGCCGAACTGGCCTACCTCACCGACCGGCGCGTCGCCTACGAGAACCTCGCCAACCGCACCGGCCTCGAATCGGTCAAGAACGTCACCACGGCGCTGATCCAGGCCGAGCGCTACGGCACCCCGATCGGCCAGGCCCTGCGGGTGCTGGCCCAGGAGAGCCGCGACCAGCGCATGAGCGAGGCCGAGAAGAAAGCCGCCGCCCTGCCGCCGAAGCTCACCGTGCCGATGATCCTGTTCTTCCTGCCGGTGCTGTTCGTGGTGATCCTCACGCCCGCCATGGTGCAGGTGTTCAGCTCGAAGTAGATCTCACCCGCCTGCCCCGGAGAAGAACCGGTTCTCCGGCCGCGGCAGGCCGAGATGCTCGCGCAGGGTCGTGCCCTCGTACTCGGTGCGGAACAGGCCGCGGCGCTGGAGCTCCGGCACCACCTTGCGGGTGACGTCCTCGAGCCCCTGCGGCACGTCCGAGACCATGACGTTGAAGCCGTCGCTCGCCCCGGCCTCGATCCAGGCCTGCATCTCGTCGGCGATGGTCTCGGGCGTGCCGACCATCGCGAGGCCGGCATAGCCGCCGAGGCGCTGCGCCAGCTGGCGGACGCTCAAGGACTCGCGGCGCGCCAGCGTGATCGCCCGCTCGCGCCCGGTCTTCGACTGGTTGCTCTCCGGGATCTCCGGCAGCGGCCCGTCGGGATCGAAGGCCGAGGCATCGACGCCGAGCGCGATCGACAGGGCGGCGATGGCGCTCGCCTCGTGCACCAGGCCGTCGAGATGCGCGCGTTTCGCCCGCGCCTCCTCCACCGTGTCGCCGACCACCACGAAGCAGGCGGGCAGGATCTTGAGGTGGTCGGGGTTCCGGCCCACCGCGACCATGCGGCCGCGCACGTCCTCGGCGAAACGCCGCCCGTCCTCGAGGCTGGCGGCCGCCCCGAAGATCACCTCGGCGGTCTCGGCGGCGAGCTGGCGCCCGGCCTCCGACGCGCCCGCCTGCACGATCACCGGCCAGCCCTGGACCGGCCGGGCGACGTTCAGGGGTCCGCGCACCGAGAGGTGGGGCCCCTGGTGGTCGAGCACGTGCATCCTGTCGGGGTCGAAGAAGATCCCGCTCGCGACGTCGCGCAGGAAGGCGTCGTCGGCGAAGGAATCCCACAGCCCCTTCACCACCGTGACGAATTCGTGCGCCCGGTCGTAGCGGTCGGCGTGCTCGGGATGGTGCTCAAGGCCGAAATTCTTCGCGGCATCCGGGTTCGAGGTCGTCACCACGTTCCAGCCGGCGCGGCCGTCGCTCAGGTGATCGAGCGAGGCGAAGCGCCGGGCGACGTGGAACGGCTGGTCGTAGGTGGTCGAGGCTGTGGCGACGAGCCCGATCCGTTCGGTGACCACGGCGAGCGCCGGCAGCAGCGTCGCGGGATCGAACGAGGTCACGGTGGCCGAGCGCTTGAGCGCCTCGACCGGCATGTTCAGCACCGCGAGGTGATCGGCCATGAAGAAGGCGTCGAACTTCGCCGCCTCCAGCTCCTGGGCGAACCGGGCGAGATGGCGGAAATTGAAGTTGGCGTCGGGCAGCCCGCCCGGATAGCGCCACCAGGCGGTGTGGATGCCGACCGGGCGCATGAAGGCGCCGAGATGAAGCCTGCGGTGTCGCGCCATGTCGGGCTCCCCGTGCCGGCCTCCAGGGCCGCGCCGCCCCGATCTGGGATCGCCGCCCTGGTTAGTCAATGAATTCCGTGTACTACTCCGCCAAGGTACTATTCTGCCAAGGGCGGCGGGAACGGACGAGGATCGCATGAGCGGGACGGGACGGGGCGACGCCCTGAGGGCGCGGTACGGCGCGGAAACGGCCCTCGACATCGCCTGGAACGAGGTCATCGCGGGCCTCCTCGCCCATCGCACCGTGCGGGCGTTCCGGTCCGACCCGCTCCCCGACGGCACCCTGGAGGCGCTCGTCGCCGCGGCGCAATCGGCGCCGAGCTCGTCGAATCTCCAGACCTGGAGCGTCGTCGCGGTCGAGGATCCGGCATCGAAGCGCCGCCTGTCCGAGGTGGCGCGCGGCCAGCGCCACGTCGTCGAGGCGCCGCTCGTCCTGGTCTGGCTCGCCGACCTGTCGCGCCTCGGCGCGCTCGGGCGCGACCGCGACGCGCCGACGGAGGGGCTCGACTACCTCGAGATGCTGATGGTCGGCGTGGTCGATGCCGCGCTCGCGGCCCAGAACGCCACCGTGGCGCTCGAATCCCTCGGCCTCGGCTCGGTCTATATCGGGGCCCTGCGCAACGACCCTGAGGCGGTGGCCGCCCTCCTCGGCCTGCCGCCGAACGTGCTGGCGGTGTTCGGCCACTGCGTCGGCTTCCCCGATCCGGAGCGGCCGGCCGCCGTCAAGCCGCGCCTGCCGCAAGGTGTGGTGCTGCATCGCGGCCGCTACGATCCCGCCCTCGCGGCCGGTCCGATCGCTGCCTACGACACCGCGATGGTGGGCTTCCAGGCCGGGCAGCGGATGCCGGAAACCGGCTGGAGCGGGGCCGCGCTCGAGCGGGTGCGCGGGCCCGGCTCGCTCAGCGGCCGCGACCGCCTGCGCGGCATCCTGGAGCGCCGCGGCTTCGGGCTGAAATAACACTGCGGTCCGTCGCTCCGAACGCTTTTTCGTTGATCGTCCGTTTCGTTCTTCATAAAGAACGAAACGGACGCAGCGTACGAGCGGGGGAGAGCGACGTGCCCGATCAGGACTTGGCGAACGAGCACAGGCGGGCGGAGACGATCGCCGCCGCGAACGGGATCGGGACGGACACGGCCTTCGGCGCGGTGACCCCTCCGCTCTACCTCTCGACGACCTACACCTTCGCGGAGTTCGAGAAGGCCCGGGCCTACGACTATGCCCGCCTCGGCAACCCGACCCGCGACCAGCTCGCCGACACGCTGGCGAAGCTGGAGGGTGGCGCCCGCGCGGTGGTGGTGTCGAGCGGCATGGCGGCCCTCGACCTCGCCCTTTCCCCCTTGCGCCCCGGCGACCTCCTGGTGGCGCCGCACGATTGTTACGGCGGCACCCACCGGCTGCTGTCGATGCGCGCGGCGCGGGGTCATTACCGCGTCGCCTTCGTCGACCAGACCGACGAGGCCGCGCTGACGGCCGCGCTCGGTGAAGGCGCCCGGATCGTCCTCACCGAGACGCCCAGCAACCCGCTGATGCGCATCACGGATGTCCGCCGCGTGGCCGCGCTCGCCAAGGCGGCGGGCGCGCTGTTCGTCGTCGACAACACCTTCCTGTCTCCGGCTTTGCAGCAGCCGCTGGCGCTCGGGGCCGACCTCGTCGTCCACTCGACCACCAAGTTCATCAACGGCCATTCGGACGTGATCGGCGGTGCGGTGATCGCCGCCGACGCCGCGCTCGGGGACGAGCTCGCCGCCTGGGCCAACACCGTCGGGGTCACCGGCTCGCCCTTCGACGCCTACCTCACCTTGCGCGGCGTGCGCACGCTGTTTCCCCGCATCGAGCGCCAGAGCCGCAACGCGTCCGCCGTCGCCGCCTTCCTCGACGCGCATCCGGCGATCGCCCGCGTCTACTATCCGGGCCTGGAGGGCCATCCCGGCCACGCCGTCGCCAAGGGCCAGCAGCGCGGCTTCGGGGCGATGCTGAGCGCCGAGCTCGCCGGCGGGCGCGAGGCTGTGCGCCGGCTCGTCGGGGCGCTCCGGGTCTTCAGCCTGGCCGAGTCCCTCGGCGGGGTCGAGAGCCTGATTGCCCACCCGGTGACCATGACCCACGCGGCGATGGACCCGGAGGCGCGGGAGCGGGCCGGCGTCGGCGACGGGCTGGTGCGGCTCTCGGTCGGGCTGGAGGCGGAAGAGGATCTTCTGGGAGACCTCGCCCGGGCGCTCGACGCGGTCGCGCGAGGGTGAGACTGTTCGATCGGCTCCAACGAATCTGACACCCTCCGCGTCATTCCGGGGCCGCGAAAGCGGAGCCCGGAATCCAGACACTCGGTTGGTGCAGAACGAGGCGAAACGCTCTCCGCCTTATCCTGGACTCCCTGCGGTTCTGGATTCCGGGCTCCGCTGCGCGGCCCCGGAATGACGCAGAGAGCGTCATTACCGGTGAACGAGTCGAACAGCCTCGGACGGGCCGCGCTCGCTCGGTGCGCTAGATCCGACACCATCCGTCCCACCATCCCGAGGGAGCGATGACTCAAGGCACGATGCGCCTCGGCGCGTTCTTCTACGCCACCGGCCACCACGTCGCCGGCTGGCGCCACCCGTCGAGCGAGGCCGATGGCGGGATCAATCTCGACCGGTACGTCGGCTGGGCGAAGCGGGCGGAAGCCGCGACGTTCGACCTGATCTTCCTCGAGGACGGCACCGGCATCCGCGACGCCGACCTGCGCTCGAGCGAGCGCACCGCCCGGTCAGGCCATTTCGAGCCCGTCACCCTGCTCTCGGCGCTGGCCGCCGTGACGAGCCGGATCGGTCTCGTCGCCACCACCTCGACGAGCTTCAACGAGCCCTACAACGTCGCCCGCCGCTTCGCCTCCCTCGACCACCTCAGCGGCGGCCGGGCCGGCTGGAACCTCGTGACCTCCGCCACCGACCTGGAGGCGGCGAATTTCGGCAACGACAAGATCGCGCGCCATGCCGACCGCTACGAGCGGGCGGAAGAGTTCGTGGATGTGGTCTTAGGGTTGTGGAATACCTGGGACGACGACGCGGTCGTGATCGACAAGGCGTCGGGCCAGTTCTCGAAGCCCGACGGCTTCCGGCCCCTCGACCATCACGGCAGGCACTTCGAAGTGCGCGGCCCGCTCAACATCCCGCGCACGCCGCAAGGCCAGCCGGTGCTGGTCCAGGCCGGCTCGTCGGGACCCGGCAAGGATCTGGCGGCGCGCACCGCCGAGATCGTGTTCACGGCCAACCAGACCCTCGACGAGGCGGTGGACTTCGCCCGCGACCTGAAAGGCCGCATGGCCCGCTTCGGCCGCTCCCCCGACGACCTCAAGGTGATGCCGGGCCTCTTCCCGGTCGTCGGCCGCACCGAGTCGGAGGCCCGGGACAAGTTCGAGGAATTGCAGGCGCTGATCGACCCGGTGGTGGGGCTGGCGCTCTTGAGCCGCATGGTCGGGCACGACCTCTCGGGCTTCGATCCCGAGGGCCCGGTGCCGGAGCTGCCCGCGACCGAGGGGGGCAAGTCGCGCCAGCAGCTGATGATGGATCTCGCCCGCCGCGAGGGCCTGACGCTCCGCCAGCTCTACCTGCGCATCGCCGGGGCGCGGGGCCACTCGCAGATCGTCGGCACGCCGGCGCAGATCGTCGACGAGATGGAGGCGCGGTTCCGGGCCGGGGGCGCCGACGGCTTCAACATCATGCCGCCGACCCTGCCGGGCGGGCTCGACGACTTCATCGAGCTGGTCCTGCCGGAGCTCCGCCGCCGCGGCCTGTTCCGCACTGAGTACGAGGGCCGCACCCTGCGCTCCCATCTCGGCTCGCGCCCGCCGGCAGGCTACGGGCCGGGGCGGACGACCTCAGGGTAAACATACTCCCCGGGACCCGGTCGGAGTTCCGCTGCGTTACCCGAACCCTCGCCCTGCGGGAGAGGGTTCGGGCGCCGGGCTCATCCGCCGATGCGAGACGGCTCCCGCCCGCTCCGCCGGGCCGCCGCCAGCGCGCTCCCGCCGATCAGCCCGGCCGCGGCGATCAACCCGATATGCAGCCACATCGGATCCGCCGCGACGACGCTCCCCTTCGCCCGGTCGTCGAACCGCCCGTGGGCGCCGTGGTCGCGCCGGGCATCGACCGGCTCGAACAGGTTGTCGGGCCGGCCGCGTTCGGCGGCCTGCGCGGTCATCTCGCCACGATAGCCGTGGCGGGCGAGGTAGTGGTCGCTGAAGGCCGGTGCGGCCTGCGCGCCGAAGATCGCGAGCCAGGACGGGGTGCCGATCCAGAGTTCCCGCGGCGCGTCGTGGGCGGCGCGCACGATCTCCTCGGCGATCGCCTCGGGCTGGAAGATCGGCGGCACGGGCTCCAGCTTGCGCGGCAGGCGCGAGCGGGCCCAGTCGAATTGCGGCGTGTTCACCGCCGGCAGCTGCACCATGGTCAGCCGGATCCGGCTGCGGTGGTGCAGCAACTCGGTGCGCAGGCTGTCGACGAAGCCGCGCACCGCCGACTTGGCGGCGCAATAGGCCGCTTGCAGCGGGATCGACCGGTAGGCGAGCGCCGACCCGACATGCACGATGGTGCCGCGATCCGACGCCTTCATGTGGCGGAGCGCCGCGAGCGTGCCGTGGACCTGACCGAGATAGGTGACCTCGGTGACGCGCCGGAACTCTTCCGGGCTCGTATCCGCCACCTCGGCGTAGACCGTCACCATCGCGTTGTTGACCCAGACGTCGATGCCGCCGAATTCCTGCGCGAAGGCATCCGCCGCCCGGTCGAGCGCCGCCGGGTCGGCGACATCGGCGCGGTAGCCCAGCGCCTGGCCGCCGACCGCCCGCACCTCCTCGACCGCCGCCTCGATCCCGGCCCGGCCCCGCGCGACGATCCCGACGTTCCAGCCCCGGCGCCCGAAGGCGACCGCGACGGCGCGCCCGACGCCGGCGCTGCCGCCGGTCACCACGACGGTGGGGCGCGTTGTTCCGCTCATGCGACTGCTCCTGCTGACACCTGCGTCAGCCCCGACAACGCGCGCGGCGGCGTTCGGGTGCAGCGACGGAAACCGCAGGGGATGTGCCGGATCGGCGGGCAGGCTGCCCGCTATTATGTCTATACACAAAGGCTGGGCGACGGTACGAAAGGCGAGGCTCAGGCGGGAGGGGACGATGAGGGCGGTTGCCGCAGGTTTGGTGGGAGCGGTCGCGCTGGCGCTGACGGCGCAGGCCCAAGTGGCGCAGGCCCAAGTGGCGCAGGCTCAAGAGACGAAGGTGACGGTCGGCCTCAGCGGCTGGACCGGCTTCGCGCCCCTGACGCTCGCCAAGGAAGCCGGCATCTTCAAGAAGAACGGCCTCGACGTCTCCCTGAAGAAGATCCCGCAGGCGAGCCGCCACCTCGCCATCCGCTCCGGCGACGTGCAATGCGCCGCCACCACGGTCGAGACCTGGGTGGTGTGGAACGCCAACGGCGTGCCGACGAAGCAGATCTTCCAGCTCGACAAGTCCTACGGCGCCGACGGGCTCGCCGTCCGCAACGACGTGGCGACGATCAAGGACCTGAAGGGCAAGACCGTGGCGGCCTCGGTGCCCGGCACCGCGCCGTATTTCGGCCTCGCCTGGATCCTCAAGGCCAACGGCCTGTCGCTCAAGGACGTGAAAGTCGTCAACCTTGAGCCCGGCCCGGCCGCGCAGGCCTTCATCGCCGGCCAGAACGACGCCGCGATGACCTACGAGCCCTATCTCTCCTCGGTGCGCGCCGCGCCGCAGGCCGGCAAGATCATCGCCACCACCCTCGACTACCCGATGGTGATGGACACCTTCGGCTGCACGCCCGAGTTCCTCGACCAGAACCCGAAGGCCGCGAAGGCGCTCGCCGACAGCTACTTCGAGGCGCTCGACATGATCGCCAAGGATCCCCAGAAGTCCTACGAGATCATGGGCGCCGACGTGAAGCAGACCGGCGAGGCCTTCGGCAACTCGGCAAAGTTCCTGCGCTGGCAGGACCGCGCCGCCAACAAGGCGTTCTTCAACGGCGAGATCCAGAAGTTCTCCGAGCAGGCGGCCGACCTCTTGCTCGAGATCGGGGTGATCCGGCAGAAGCCCGACATCGCCGGGCTCTCCGACGGCCGCTACGTGCAGTGAGACACTTGCGTCCGCTGCAGCCGGTCGGGGGATCGGCGAAGGTCGTCCTCGGCCTGAGCTTCTTCGTGCTGTTCGTGGCGGCCTGGGCCGCCGCGACCCTCGGGGGACTCGTACCCAAAACCTTCCTGGCCGATCCGGTGACGATGGTCCAGGACGGCTGGCTGCTGCTGACCCGGTTCGACTTCCTGTCGGATATCGGCGTCACGGTGTGGCGGGTGGTCGGCGGCTTCCTGCTCGCCTGCCTGGTGGCGGTGCCGCTCGGCGTGATGATGGGGGCCTACAAGCCGGTCGAGGCGTTCTTCGAGCCCTTCGTGTCCTTCGCCCGCTACCTGCCGGCCTCGGCCTTCGTGCCGCTCCTGATCCTGTGGGCCGGCATCGGCGAGACGCAGAAGCTCCTCGTGATCTTCATCGGCTCGGTGTTCCAGCTGATCCTGATGATCGCGGTCGCGGTCGGCAACGTCCGGCGCGACCTCGTCGAGGCGGCCTACACGCTGGGGGCCAGCGACACCGGCATCATCCGCCGGGTGCTGATTCCCGCGACCGCCCCGGAGATCGCCGAGATCCTGCGCCTCGTCCTCGGCTGGGCCTGGACCTACGTCATCGTCGCCGAGCTGATCGGCTCCTCGTCGGGCATCGGCCACATGATCATCGAGAGCCAGGCGCTGCTCGCGACCGGCCAGATCATCTTCGGCATCATCGTCATCGGGCTGATCGGCCTCGTCTCGGACTTCCTGTTCAAGGCGGCCAACCGGCTCCTGTTTCCCTGGAAGCTCGCCTGATGCGGGACAGTATCGAGGTCGCGGTCGAGGGCGTGTCGCGCACCTTCCCCGGCCACCGCGGCGCCAAGCCCGTGCAGGCCCTCAGCCCCACCGACCTCACGGTGGCCAAGAACGACTTCATCACCATCCTCGGGCCCTCGGGCTGCGGGAAGTCGACGCTGCTCCGCATCGTCGCCGGGCTCGACCGGCCGAGCGCCGGCCGCGTCCTGGTCGAGGGGCGCGAGGTGCGCGGGCCCGGCCCCGACCGGGGCATGGTGTTCCAGTCCTACACCCTGTTTCCGTGGCTCACCGTCGCCGAGAATATCGGCTTCGGCCTGCGCGAGCGCGGCGTGCCGATCGGTCAGCGCCGCGAGATCGTCGCGGCCTATCTCGACAAGGTGGGCCTGCGCGGCTTCGAGGGGCACTACCCCAAGCAGCTCTCCGGCGGCATGCAGCAGCGCACCGCCATCGCCCGGGCGCTCGCCAACGATCCCGCCATCCTGCTCCTCGACGAGCCGTTCGGGGCGCTCGACAACCAGACCCGCGGGCTGATGCAGGAATTGCTGCTCGGCATCTGGGAGCGCGAGCGCAAGACCGTGATCTTCGTCACCCACGACATCGAGGAGGCGATCTTCATGGCCTCGCGAGTGATCGTGATGACCGCCCGCCCGGGGCGGATCAAGGCCGACGTGCCGGTCGATCTCGGCCACCCGCGCCACTACACGATCAAGACGAGCCCCGAGTTCTCGCGGCTGAAGGCGCAGCTCACCGAGGAGATCCGGGCCGAGGCGGTGCTGGCGGCGCGGGAGCATTGAGGGCTCAAGCCTGGCGGTCTCGTCCGACCTCATTCGGCTGCGTCAGGCCAGGGCTGTCGAGACTCTTCCGAACATAGGCCGGAGCAAAACCCTCCCCCTTTCCCGGACGACTGAAGCGAAGCGGAAGGAGATCCGGGATCCAGCGCGAAAAGTCGCGAAGCGTCTTTGTGTCTGCAACGGTGCAGCCTAAAGAGCCGCTTCGCGGCACTTCTTTCGCTGGATCCCGGATCTCCTTCCGCTGACGCTCCACTCGTCCGGGAAAGGGCGGTGGCTCATGATGCGTGGTCAAGCCATTTGGCTTGGCGCCCCCCTCAAAATCCCCCCGCCCCGCTCGAATCCCCTGCCGCATGTTCTAACTGCACCCCCTCACCGAACCCCGCCGCCCGCAAGGCGGCGCGACCGGCCAGGTGGACAGAATGCAGGAGGACAGCATGAAGGCCTTCGTCGTCCGCACACCCGGCGGCCTCGACCGGCTCGAGATCGCCGAGCGGCCCGATCCCGGCGCGCCGGGCCCCGGCGAGATCCGGGTGGCGATCCGCGCGACCTCGCTCAACTTCCACGACCTGCTGGTGGCGAGCGGGCGCTTTCCGGCCGAGGACGGCCGCGTCCTGATGTCGGACGGGGCCGGCACCGTCGAGGCGGTGGGCGCGGGCGTCACCGAGTTCGCGCCCGGCGACGCGGTGGTCTCGTGCTTCTTCCCGCACTGGGCCGACGGGCTGCCGCAGGCACCAGTCGGCAATTTCGCGCAGGTGCCCGGCGACGGGGTCGACGGCTTCGCCCTGAGCGCTGCGGTCCGGCCGGCCGGCGCCTTCACCCGAGCGCCGCGCGGCTGGAGCCCCACTGAGGCCGCCACCATCACCACCGCCGGGCTCACCGCCTGGCGCGCCCTCGTCGGCGACGGCGGGCTGAAGGCCGGCGACACGGTGCTGGTGCTCGGCACCGGCGGCGTCTCGATCGCGGCCCTGCAGATCGCCAGGGCGATGGGCGCCGCGGTGATCGTCACCTCCTCCTCCGACGAGAAGCTGGAGCGGGTGCGGGCACTCGGCGCCGACCACACCCTCAACTATCGCACGAATCCTGACTGGGGCCGGCGCGTGCGCGATTGGACCGGGGGCGTCGGCGTCGACCACGTCGTCGAGGTCGGCGGGCCCGGAACCCTGGCGCAGTCGATCGAGGCGGTCCGCGTCGGCGGCCACATCGCGCTGATCGGCGTGCTCACCGGGCGAGCCGGCGAGGTGCCGACCTCTTCCCTGATGGCGAAGCAGGCCCGTCTCCAGGGCCTGATCGTCGGCAGCCGGCGCCAGCAGCAGGACTACGTCGCGGCCCTCGACCGGACCGGGATCCGCCCGGTGATCGACCGGACCTACGCGTTCGAGGAGTTGCCCGAGGCGTTCCGCCACCAGGAGGGCGGGAGCCATTTCGGCAAGCTCTGCGTCGCCTGGTAGCGCCCGAGCGCGCGGCAGCGCTTAAGCTCGACGCCGCCGCGTCTTCCGGGCTATGTCCTGCCGATGAACGGAATCGTGGTGGTCGGTGCCGGCCAGGCCGGCTTTCAGCTCGGGGCCTCCTTACGGGAGAGTGGCTATGCCGGGCCGGTGACGCTCGTCGGCGAGGAGGCCGGCCTGCCCTACGGCCGCCCGCCCCTGTCGAAGGCCTACATGCTCGGCAAGACCGACGCGGCGGGTCTCGCCCTGCGGCCGGAGGCCTACTTCGCCGAGCACCGGCTGACCGTGCGGGCGGGGGAGCGGGCGGTCGCGATCGATCGGCCGGCGCGCCGCCTCCGGCTCGCCTCCGGGGAGGCGCTGCCCTACGACCACCTCGTCCTGGCGACCGGCTCGCGGAACCGGCCGCTGCCGGTGCCGGGCGCCGATCTGCCGGGGGTGCACCAGCTGCGGACCCTCGCCGAGGCCGAGGCCCTGAAGGCGGCGCTCGCCGGGGCGCGCGCGGTCGCGGTGGTGGGCGCCGGCTTCATCGGGCTCGAATTCGCGGCGGTCTGCGCGCAGCAGGGCCTGCCCGTCACGGTGATCGAGGGGCTGGAGCGCCCCCTCGCCCGCTCGGTCTCGCCCGGCATGGCGGCGCTGATCGAGGCCTCGCATGTCAGGGCCGGCACGCGCTTCCTGTTCGGCAGCGGCGTTTCCGGGCTGGTCGGGGATACCTGCGTCCGGGCGGTGGCTCTCGCCGACGGCCGCGAGGTCGCGGCCGACCTCGTCCTCGTCGGCATCGGGATCCTGCCGAACGACGACCTCGCGACGGCGGCGGGGCTGCGGATCGAGAACGGGATCGCCGTCGACGCGATGCTCGCGACCGAGGATCCGGCGATCTCGGCGATCGGCGATTGCGCCAGCTTCCCCTCGCCCCACGCCGCCGGCGCGCGGGTGCGGATCGAATCGGTGCAGAACGCCGTCGACGGCGCCCGCTGCGTCGCCGCCCGCCTCACCGGGCGCCCCGCCGCCTTCGCGGCGGTGCCGTGGTTCTGGAGCGACCAGGGCCCGCTCAAGCTCCAGATCGCCGGCCTGTGCCAGCCGCACGACCTCGCTTTGCGCCGGGGCGACCCGGATTCGGGCGCCGTCTCGGTGTTCTGCTACCGCGGGGACCGCCTCGCCGGGGTCGAATCGCTCAACCGCCCGGCCGACCACATGATCGCCCGGCGCCTGCTCCAGGCGGGACGGAGCCCGACGCCCGGGCAGGCGGCCGATCCCGCCTTCGACCTGAAGGCCCTCGCGCTCGGCTGAAGGCCCGAGCCCCTGCCCTCACCCGGCCGTGTCCGGCCTTCGCGCCACGGCGATCATGGATTTCGCCAGTGGCGGAAGACGGCCGACCCGCCGGAAGGTGATGTCCACGAAGCCCGCCTCGTGCAGCAGCGCCGTGAGCGTCTTCATCGACCAGAATTTGATATGCCCGTGATCCCACAACGCCGTGAAATGCGCATCCATCTTGCCTGACAGGGCGAGCAGCAGGTTCTTCGCGTAGCCATGATAGGGCGTGGAGAGCACGAGGGTGCCGCCCGGATCCAGTAACGAGAACACGGTCCGCGCGTACGACCGCGGATCATAGACGTGCTCGACCACCTCGAGACTGAGGACGAGCGGAAATCGTCCATATCGTTCCGCCAGATTGTCGTAGGCGGATCCCACCTCGAGCTTCAGGGATGGAAATCTCGTCCTGGCGACGCCGATCCCGTCGGCCGACGGATCGACGCCGGTCACGCAATAGCCCTTCTCGGTCAAGTGAGCAGCGAGACTTCCGTTGCCGCATCCAAGCTCGAAGATCTTGTCCGGGCGCCTGTCGTCGATGATCTGCATCACGGGCGCGAGAAGATAAGAGTAATGGTGGCCCAGGTCGCCGTCGTCGCCGTAATGATAGCCCGATGCGTCCGCCATGTCGCGTGCCCTCGTCTCCAGGATTCCGCGTGGTCGCGACGTAAGCAAAAGTCGGCGGAGATGCACGCGGCGTCGCCCGCGTCGGCCGCCTGTATGGAGACGTAGCAGGGTCGGCCAGCGGGACGATCGTGTCCTCGGACGGGTCCGGGCCCCGCGGGAAACGTCCCGCGGGGCCCGCCCTCATGCGCCTCCGACCGGAGCAGCCGTGTCTCGTCACGCCGCCCGGATCGTCTCGACGAAGCGGCGGACCTCGGCGCTCAGGCGGTCGGACTGGCGCGACAGGCCGGAGGCCGTGTCGAGGACCTGGCTCGCGGCGCGGCCAGTCCCTTCCGCGGCCTGCGCGACGCCGCCGATATTGCCCGTGACCTCGCCGGTGCCGGTGGCGGCCTGGGAGACGTTGCGGACGATCTCCTGGGTCGCCGCGTCCTGCTCCTCCACTGCCGCGGCGATCGAGGCGGACACGCCGCTGATCTCGCGGATGCTGCCGGCGATGCCGTCGATGGCCGCCACCACCGTACCGGTCGAATCGCGCACCGCCCCGATCTGGCCGGCGATTTCGGCGGTCGCCCGCGCAGTCTGGTCGGCCAGCGCCTTCACCTCGGCGGCGACCACCGCGAAGCCCCGGCCCGCCGCACCCGCGCGCGCCGCCTCGATCGTGGCGTTGAGGGCGAGCAGGTTGGTCTGCGCGGCGATCGTCGAGATCATGTCGGTGACGTCGCCGATGCGCGCGGCGGCCTGGCTCAAGCCCTGCACCGCCTCGCCGGTGCGGCCGGCCTGCGCGACCGCGGCCTCGGCGAGGCGGGCCGCGCCGTCGACCTGGCGGCCGATCTCCTGCACCGAGGAGCCGAGCTCCTCGGCCGCGGCCGCCACGGTATGGACGTTCGCCGCCGCCTGCTCGGCCGCCGCGGCCACGGCGGTCGATTGCGCCGCCGATTCGGTCGCGGTGGAGCTCATCGTGCGGGCGGCGTCCTGGAGCTGGGCGGAGGCGGAGGCGATGGCCCCGGAGATGCCGCCCACCTCGCGCTCGAATTCCTCGGCGAGGCCGATCAGCATGCCGCGGCGCTCCTGCGACGAGGCGGAGGCGGCCTCTTGCCCGCGCTCGGCATCCTCCACCACCTTGCGGGCCACCATGGCCTTGATGCCCTCGACCGCCCGGGCCACCGCGCCGACCTCGTCGCCGCGCCGCGTCTCGACGAGGCGGGCTTCGACCTCCCCCTCGGCCATCCGGTTCATCGCCGCGATCAGGCGGTTGAGCGGCCGGGTGATGCCGAAGGCCGAGACGACCATCGCCAGGACGAAGCCCGCCGCCACGGCACAAAGGCCGAGCGCGAGGGTCGTGCCCTGCGCCGCGCGGGTCTCGGCGGCGAGGCCCGCGGCCTCGGCTTCGACGGCGGCGGCAATGTCGTCCGAGAGGGCGCCGAAGCGCTCGGTCGCCGCCTTCATCAGCGGATCGACGGCCTGCCGGACCTGGGCGGCCGCTCGCGACGCCTCGCCCGCCTCGATCATCCGGCGCACCGCCAGGCTCTCCGCGGCGAACCGCTCGACCGCAACGGCCTGGGCGGCGATCCGGCTCGCGAAGGCGGGCACCTGCGCCGGCAGCTCGGCCATGACCTGCCGCAGCCGCGCCTGCGACGCGTCGATCTGCGCGAGGTAGGGCTGGCGGGCCGCCGCGTCCGGCGCCGCCACGGCCCGGTCGAGGGCGTAGCCGATCTCGAACACGGACCGGGCCGCGTGCCGCGCACCGGCGACGCCGCGATTCTCGTGCGCGACGAAGCGGTCGTAGCGCGCACCGATCTCGGTCAGACGGGACGACGCGTACCAGAGGGCGCCACCGGCCATGACGCAGAGGAGCGAGGTCACCGCCGCGATCTTCGCGGCGATCTTCAGGCGTGAGAACATTTTCCCCTCAGACGGGACATCATATCCCGTCCGGCAGACTGAAGGTATAACCGTTAAAAATTACGGCATGGGACAATATTCAGCCGACGCGCACTCGACCCGATTGATCTTATTAACGAGTTTCGCAACGTAAGATGGCGGCGCCCGAGGGCTGCTTCCGCGCTGGCGCACCACCTCCCGGCCGCCGACGCTGCCGCGGCAGCGCCGTCGTCCGCCCGATCAGCGATCGTTCTCGGTGGTGAGTTCGCTCGGGTGGATGCCCTTGTCCGGCGCGTCGTCCGGGCGCAGCCGGGCATCCGGATCGGCGCCGTCGGTCAGCTCCACGCCGGCGGCGACGAGGGCGCCGCGGAGCGCGGCCCGCTGCCCGGCGGAGGGCGGGTAGCGGCCCGCCTCGAACAGGCGGATGCTGTCCGCGTCGACGTTGGCGCGCAGGGCCAGCTCGTCCTCCGACCAGCCCAGGAGGTCCCGTGCCCGGCGCAGCTGCGCCGCCGTGATGTCGTCTGCGCCGTTCACTGAAACCCGTCCCCTGCTCTCTCGTGCCTCGTCCCGTCGCGCGGCGAAAGCGGCGACGTCCTGGCTAACGGCGGGGCCCGGCATTCGTTGCCACACCGACAAGCTTTCGCGAGTCCTGCCATATTATGGCCAAGCTTGCCGTATAAATGCAACAGTCGTCGGCAAGATGCCGCGACGGGGCATCCGCGACCGCGGCCAGGGTTGCGGGCGCGGGGTGCCCTCTCTACGGTCCGCCACAACACGACAAGACGAATGGGGAATGCGATGAAGGCGATGCAGGTTGCGCTGGCCGTCGGTGCCGTCGCGCTGTTGGCGTCGGCCACGCAGGCTTCGGCGCAGAACATGCTCGGCTACGGCCAGAAGAACCGCGACAAGCCGGCCCAGCAGCAATACATCCCGCCGCTGAAGGCCAACGAGAAAGTGTTTCCGCTCGACTCGACCTGGACGGCGGTGAGCCTCAACGGCAAGCCCTTCGCGGGCGCCGAGCGGCCGAGCTTCATCATCGACAAGCAGTACCGCGCCCGCGGCTTCGGTGGCTGCAACACCTTCGCGGCGACCGCCTTCCCGCTCAAGGAGCAGCACCTGGCGGTCGGCCCGCTGGCGCTGACCAAGCGCAACTGCGACAAGACGGTCGGCGCCTCGGAGATGCAGTTCTTCACCGCCCTGCGCACCTCGGGCCAGTGGGACCTCGTCGGCTCGCAGCTGGTGATCAAGAGCCAGGCCGGCGAGCTGCGCTTCGACCGCGCGCTCTGATACCAAATCCGGAAGATCACTTCCGGATTTGGTATCACAAGCCCGCGCGGCGCCTGAGCGAAGCCGAAATCCGCATTGCGACGCAATCAGTCGGATTTCGTATGACACCATCATCCTTTCGCAGCATGTCAGGACGGCCCCGCCCATCGGCGGGGCCGTTCTCGCGTGATGTGTCCCGTCGGAATCGATTTACCGCCGCGCTCCAGTGCTTTAAGGCGCTGTCTCGTCCAGCGCGACGGTCCGGGTGTCGAGCCCCCGCCGCCACGCGGACCAATCGTTCTGGCCCAACGAAAAATGCGGATGCGAGGAGGAACCGGGATGCGGTCGATGTCGAGGAGAGTGCTGCTCGCGGCGGCGCTGCTGGGAAGCAGCCTGGTCGGCGCGCAGGCGCAGGACAAGACCCCGGTCAAGCTCGGCGCGATCGAGATCCTGACCGGGCCGAACAGCCGCTACGGGATCGCGATCCAGCGCGGCTTCGATCTCGCGCTCGCCGACATCAACAAGGCCGGCGGCGTGCTCGGCGGCCGGCCGCTGGCCCTCGCCTACGAGGATTCGGCCGGCGCCAAGGAGCAGGCGCTCAACGCCGCCCGCAAGCTGATCGGCCGCGACAAGGTTCCGCTGATCCTCGGGCCCACCCTGTCGAACGAGATGTTCGCCGCCGGCCCCGTCGCCAACGAGCGCAAGGTGCCGATCGTCGGCACCTCGACCACCGCCAACGGCATCACGGCGATCGGTCCCTACGTCTTCCGCACCTCGCTGCCCGAGGCCGACGTCATCCCGGTCACGCTCAAGACCGCCAAGGACAAATTCGGCATCAAGCGCGTCGCCGTGATGTACGGCAACGACGACGCCTTCACCAAGTCGGCCTACGACGTGATGAAGGCCGGACTGGAGAAGCTCGGCATCGAGACCCTGACCACCGAGACTTTCGGCTCGAAGGATTCCGATTTCTCGGCCCAGCTCACCAAGATCAAGGCGCTGAACCCCGACGCGATCGTGCTGTCGGCGCTGGTCGAGGCGGCCTCGGGCATCGAGCTTCAGGCGCGCCAGCTCGGCATCCCCGACAAGGTGTTCTTCATCGGCGGCAACGGCCTGAATTCCCCTAAGCTCGGCGACATCGCCGGCAAGGCGGCGGACGGCACGCTCGTCGGCAGCCCGTGGTTCATCGGCAAGCCGGACGCGGCCAACCAGGCCTTCGTCAACGCCTTCAAGGACAAGTACGGCGGCGACCTGCCCGACCAGTTCGCGGCCCAGGCCTACGACACCCTGTTCATCGTCGCCAAGGCGATCGACGCCGCCGGCGCAGCCGATTCCGAGAAGATCAAGGACGCGCTGATCAAGGTGAAGCACACAGGCGTGATGGGCCCGTTCTCCTTCTCCGACAGCCGCGACCCGGCGGATACGTCCGGCGTGGTGGTGCTGGTGATGAAGGGCGGCAAGTTCCAGCTGCTGCAGTAACCGACGTCGCCGGCTTCAAGGTTGAGCGCCGGTCTTCTCCTCTCCCCGCGGGCGGGGAGAGGGCCGAGCCCCTGTTCAAGAGGCTCGGCAAGCCCGCGCAGCGAACCGCAGGTTCGCCGCGAGGGTGAGGGGGTCTCGACGAGTGAGACCCCTCCGGAAACACCCCCTCACCATCGGGTCGATCCCTACGGGATCGATGTGCCGCCTCGCTCCGTCGACCATAAAGTCGCCGGAGCCCTCTCCCCGCCCGCGGGAAAGGGGGGACGCGCACAATGCGCAGTGCGAGACGACAAGCCTCGCATCGCCGCCGCGCCTGAAATGACGGCGCGCTCCACCGATTGACCCGCCGCGCGATATCGGCCACGTCGCGCCATTGTCATCCCGTTCGGCCCTCACGGCCGGGCCGCAGCGGGCGCCGGGCGCCCTACCGAAACTCCACGCCTCCCATGCTTGAGCAGCAGCTCGTCAACGGCGTCGTGCTCGGCGCGACCTACGCCCTCTTCGCCATCGGCTTCACGCTGATGTTCGGCGTGATGGGCGTCATCAACCTCACCTACGGGGTGTACTTCGCGCTCGGCGCCTTCGCGGCGCTCTGGAGCACGCAATGGGCCGGGCTGCCGATCTGGGCCGCGCTCCCGGTCGGCGCGCTGATCGCTGGGCTGATCGCGGTCCTGCTCGACACGCTCCTCCTCACCCGCCTGCGCAAGGCGAAGGCGCCGGAGCTCGCGTCCCTCATGGTGACGCTTGGGGCGACGCTCTTCCTCTATGCCGGCATGGCCGCGGCGCTCGGCACCGAGATCCGGCGCTTTCCGGCGGAAGTCTTCTCCGGCGGCGCCTACAGCCTCGGCGACGTGCGGGTGGGCACGACTCAGATCCTGATCCTCGCCGCCGCCATCGTGCTGATGCTGGCGCTGCTCGCGCTGGTGCGCGGCTCGCGGATCGGCCTCGCCATCCGGGCGGTGGCCGAGAACCCGGACGCCGCCTCGCTCATGGGCATCAACGGCGCCCTGATGCTGCGGGTGGTGTCGTTCCTGTCCGGCGCCATCGGGGGCGCGGCGGGCGTGCTCGTCGGGCTCAACTTCAACGCCATCCAGCCCTTCATGGGCGAGCACATGATGCTGCGAGGCTTCGCCGTCATCATCGTCGGCGGGCTCGGCGACCTGCGCGGCGCGCTGCTCGCCGGCCTGCTGCTCGGCCTCGCCGAGGTGCTCACCGCCGCCTACCTCTCCTCGACTCTCAAGGACATGATCGCCTTCGCGCTCCTCGTCGCCACCCTGTGGTTCCGTCCGCTCGGTCTGTTCGGCCGCGCCGCCGCCAAGCGGGCCTGAAGACCATGTGGGAAGCCCTCGACGACTTCTACTGGACCTACCAGAGCCTGATCCACGGGATCGGGGTGAACGGGATCCTGGCCCTCTCGGTCTACGTGGTGCTGGCGGTGGGCCAGCTCTCGCTCGGACAGGCCGCCTTCATGGGTGTCGGCGCCTATACGGGCGCCCTGCTCTCGGTGAAGTTCGGCGCGCCCTTCGCGGTGTCGATGCTCGCCGCCGCCCTGGTGCCGGCCCTGCTGGCGCTGGTCGTCGGCGGGCCGACCTTGCGGCTCACCGGCGTCTACCTCGCCATCGCGACGATCGGGCTCGGCGAGATCACCCGCATCGTGTTCCTCAACTGGGACTATGCCGGCGGGGCGCTCGGCCTGTCCAACATCCCGGAGCGCGGCGGCGTGCCGGCGATCTACGGGACGCTCGCGGTGCTGCTGATCGGCCTGACGCTGGTGGCGCGCTCCCGCGTCGGCCGCGCCATGGAGGCGATGCGCGAGGACGAGGCCGCGGCCGGGGTGATGGGGGTGAACCTGCCGCGCTACCGGCTGGTGGCCCTCGTCGTCTCCTCGGCGATGGCCGGGGTGGCGGGCTGCCTCTCGGCCCACGTCTCCTCCTTCATCGGCCCGAACGAGTACGGGTTCGAGGCGGCGGTGACGATCCTGAGCTACGCGCTCCTCGGCGGCATCGGCTCGCCGCTGGCGCCGGTGCTCGGCTCCACGATCCTCACGCTGCTGCCGGAGGTGCTGCGCCCGCTCGCCGATTTCCGCCTGATGGTGAACGGCCTGATCATCGTGCTCGCCGTGCTCTTCATGCCGCGGGGCATCCTGCCCTGGCGCATCGCCCGGACCGGCTGAACGACCATGGCACTGCTCACCGTCCAGGGTCTCACCCGCCGCTTCCAGGGCCTCGTCGCGGTCGATGCGGTCGACTTCGCGGTCCAGCCCGGCACCGTCCACGGGCTGATCGGCCCGAACGGCGCCGGCAAGACCACCCTGTTCAACCTCGTCTCCGGGGTGCTGGCGCCCAGCGCCGGCAGCGTGCGCCTCGGCGACCAGCCCCTCGACGGGCTGCCGCCCTATCGGCGCACGGCGCTCGGGCTCGCCCGCACGTTCCAGAACATCCGCATCTTCTCCGAGATGACGGTGCTGGAGAACGTGATGACCGGCCTGCACACGCGGCTGTCCGCGACCTGGGGCATCCTGCTGCGCGGCCCGGGCTTCCGGGCCGAGGAGCGCCAGGCCAAGGCCAAGGCGCGCGACCTCCTCGCCTTCGTCGGCCTCTCGGAGGCCGCCGACACCCGCGCCGGCGACCTGCCCTATGGCGACCAGCGCCGGCTCGAGATCGCCCGGGCGCTCGCCTGCGAGCCGCGGCTCGTGCTCCTCGACGAGCCCGCCGCCGGCATGAACCCGGCCGAGACCCACGCCCTTCTCGGCCTCCTGCGCCGCCTGCGCGACGAGCGCGGCCTGACCCTGCTGCTCGTCGAGCACGACATGCCCCTGGTGATGAGCCTGTGCGACCGGCTGACGGTCCTGAATTTCGGCCGCCGGATCGCCGACGGCACGCCGGCGGAGGTGCGCGCCCACCCGGCGGTGATCGAGGCCTATCTCGGCACCGGCAGCCATGAGGTCAGCGTGAGCCGGGGAGCGGTCTCGTGAGCGAGCTTCTGGCGGTCGAGGGCCTGCGCCTCGGCTACGGCCGGGCCGACGTGGTCCACGGCATCGGCCTGAGCGTGCGGCGCGGCAGCATCGTGTCGCTGATCGGCTCCAACGGCGCCGGCAAGACCACGATCCTGCGCAGCCTGTCGGGGCTGATGAAGCCCCGGGCGGGCAAGGTGCTGTTCGGCGACGAGGCGCCCGTCGACATCGCCGGCGAAGCGGCCCATCGCATCGCGCGCCGCGGCATCGTGCAGGTGCCGGAGGGCCGCCAGGTCTTCGCCAACATGACGGTGGCGGAGAACCTGCGGCTCGGCGCCTACCACGTGCCGGGGCCGGAGGCCGCCCGCCGTCAGCAGGCGGTCGAGGCGCGCTTCCCGCGGCTCGCGGAGCGCCTGCGCCAGCAGGCGGGCTACCTCTCGGGCGGCGAGCAGCAGATGCTGGCGATGGGGCGCGCACTCATGGCCGAGCCGGTGCTGCTCCTCCTCGACGAGCCCTCGATGGGCCTCGCCCCCCTCATCGTCGACGAGATCTTCTCCATCATCGCCAGCTTGCGGGCCGAGGGGCGCACCATCCTGCTCGTCGAGCAGAATGCCAGCGCGGCGCTCGCCATCGCCGACTACGCCTACGTGCTGGAGACCGGACGCATCCGCCTCCAGGGCCAGGCGGCGGAGATCGCCCGCAACCCGGAGGTGACGGCGGCGTATCTGGGGGTGTGAGGGCCGGACGCCTCGTGATATCGATCCGGAACGTCGGTCAGCGGATCCGGGCGGCGCATAGACAGTCACGGCCTCTTCGAGCGAACCAGCAGGCTCTCAGGCTCAGGCGGTCTCCAGCGCGCGCTGCACGGCACCGGGATCGCGGCTGATCACCGTGAGATAAGCCCGCGTCGAGCTGTCGGGCTGGGCGCGTCCCTGCTCAAGGTCGCGCAGGGTGCCGATCGGGAAGCCGAAGCGCTGGGCGAACTCGACCTGCGTCAGACCAGTCGCCTTGCGAATTGCCCGTACGTCGACCTCGGCCGGAACGTGAACCCTGTAGGTCGCTGGGTCGGCCTCGCCCCTGGCGATGGCGACCGCCTCTCGGGCGGACTGGATCAGGCGGCTTCCAAACGTGGTCATGGCAGGCTCCTCCCCGGGTCAGCAGGTGATCAATCCGAGCGTGGCGGGCGCACTCGCTCGGCGACACCCTGGCGATAGGACTCCGCGAGGTCGCCGAGTACCATGCGTAACGCGTTGCGCTCCGCTTGGCTGAGGTCCACCCGCTGCCCTTTCGAGACGAGGGCCAGCAAGAATACGGGCACGTCCTCCGCAGCGTAGAAGGTGATCACCCGATACCCGCCGGACTTTCCCTTGCCCCGGCCAGCGATCCGCACCTTGCGGGCGCCGCCGGTACCGAAGATCACGTCCCCGGCCAGAGGATCGGCCGCGATGGTCGCGACGATGGCTTCGCGCTCGTCATCCTCGACACCGGCCGCCTTGGCATCGGCCAGGAAGGTCGGCGTCTGGATGACGGTGTGCATCCGTAAATACTACGGGCAACCCGTACCTTGTTCAACCAAAAAGTAAGAGCGGGTGGCGGGTGCCGCGTCGGTTGCCGTCTTGTCGGATGAGACCATCTCCCACGGCCGATCGGCCCGCCTCGGCCCTCACTGCCACAGACCCGCCTTGCGCGCCTTCGCGCCCGCCTCCGCCGCCTGCAAGTCCGGCGGAGCGCCCGGCGCGGCACGCGCGCCGCCGTTGAACAGCACCACCTCGGACAAATCCTGCTCGCCGGTGCGGCAGCGGTAGAGATCCGCGCCGCCGGCCGGCTGGCACGTCACCTCACGCCGGCGCAGGTACTGGCGGAACTCGCGGACGAAGGCGCCGCCCTGCCCCTCGACGCCGGCGAGGCGCACAGTCTGCCCGTCGAGGCGCAGGCGGCCGGTATCGATCACCCGCGGCACGCCGCGCAAGGTCGGGCTCGCGGCCGGGCGCTCGCCGGGATTCTGCCAGGCCGGGCGGGCCGACGGGCGGGCGGTGCTGCCGGTCTCGCGGGCGCCGTCCCGCGCCTCGGCGGCCTGCGGTGCCGGGCGGGTCTTCGCGACTTGCGCCGCGACATCCTGGAAGAACGCCTCCGGCCCGTCCCCGGCGCCGTTCTCCGCCGCCGTGCCGGAGACATAGGTGCCGACCAGAAGGTCGCCGACCGGGCCGATGAACGATCCGTCCCGGCTCGCCGGATCGTCGGCTCCCTCAGGCGGGCGGGTCAGGCCGGCGAGCAGCGTGAGCAAGGCCGTGCGCCGCTCCGCCGCCGGCATCGGCCCGGCGACGAGGCGGTCGTAGACCGGGCGGCCGTCGCGTCCGAGATGGCGCAGGCTGGCGCTCGCGGCGCGGCGGGCCTCCGGCGTGTCGGGGAGCGGGGCGCCGCCGGCGACCACCGCCTGCACCCCGCCGTCGGGTCCCAGCACCAGCAGGCCGGCCCGGGCGCCGGCGCGGCCGGCGGCGTCGAGGCGGCGCTCGGCTGCCGCTTCGGCGATGGCCTGGAGGCCGCGGTCGAGGGTGGTGCGCACGACAGCCTCGCGCGGCGCCGCGGGGCCGAGGCGGTCCGCGACCTCGGCGAGCACGAGGTCGGGGAAACCGCTGCGGGTCACCGGCGTGGCGCCGGCGGGGCTGAGTCCGTCGAGCGACCGGCCGGCCTCCGCCGCCTCGGTCGCGGAGAGCTTGCCCCGCATCACCATGCCGTCGAGCACGGCGCGGCCGAGTGCCCGGACGGCGGTCACGTCCCGGTCGGGCTGCAGGCCGGGGGCGAGGCTCAGGCCGGCGAGGTAGGCCGCCTCGGCCGTGCCGAGGGAGGCCGCCTCCTTGCCGAACAGGCCTCTGGCCGCCGCGTCGATCCCGACGCGGCCGGGGCCGAACGGCGCGAGGTCGAGGGCGCGGGCGAGGATCCGCGCGTCGCTCTCCCGCGCGGAGAGCCACAGCACCAGCATCGCCTCGCGAACCCGGTCGGCGAGGCTGCGCGGCGCACCCGGCGCGATCCCGATGATGTCGCGGCGGACGAGCCGCTGGGTCAGGCGCGGGCCGCCGGAGCGGGGACCGTCGCTGATCGTATCGCGGAAGGCGCGCCCTATTACCGCCGCGACGCCCGACGCATCGAGGCGGTAGCCGTCCTCGAACCATGGATCCTGGGCGGCCAGGAAGGCCTGGCGCATGGCCGGCGACACGGATTCCAGCGGCAGCGCCCTGCCCCGCTCGACGCCGCGGCGGGCGATCGGCGTGCCGTCCTCCGCCTGGACCGCGAGGGTGCGGGGTGTGGGCTGCACTCCGGCCAGGGGCGGCAGCGTCGCGGCGCACCAGGCGAGGAACAGGGCCGCGACGCCGAGGGCTCCGAGACCTGCGAGCAGCAGGGCGCGCCCCCAGGGCAAAGCCCCGACCCGCCGCGCGGCGCCGGTCACGCGGGAGGCGAGGGGATGGGCGCCGACGCGCTGCGCCGCTGCCTGCCAGGCGGGCGCGGCCCGGCGCAGGGGTGCGGCGGCGGCGGCGAGCACCGGCTGGAGATGCCCGGCGGCGGCGCTCCCGGCCCGGGCGGCACCGGTGCGGACCTGCGCCAAGCCGGTAGCGAGGCGGTCCGCGGAGAGCCCGCTTCGGACGGCGGAGACGGGGGAGACAGCGGGAGCCTCCGGGGGTTCCGGCGGCGGGCTGGACAGGTCGAGCCAGTCCCGCCCGGTCTGCGTCGTCATCGGCTCCGCCACCATCCTGCGCGCTCATCCTCCGCCTCGACACCGCCGGCCCCGAGACGCTGAGACGGGACGCGAAACGGCTACGGTCCCGAGCAACGTTGGCGCTGCGGAAACAGTTCCGCGTTCCGACGCCCGTGCAGGCGCGCGGCTCTGGGGAACGGCGCAGTCCGCTCGGCCTCGCCCGATGTGACGACAAGTCTTCGCCCGCAAGCTCGGCCGTTGGGTAACACGATACGTCAGACGACCCGCGAATAGTCCGGAACGATATTTTGAAGTCGGCGTTTTGAAGCATCTTCGGCGCGCCGCCGCACCAATCCCGGCGCACAGGGAGGCAACCGATCATGAACAGACTGACAGTTGGACTGGCGGCGCTGCTGCTCAGCACTTCGGCTTACGCCCAGACGGCCGGGAGCCCTGGCGCCGGCGGCGCGCCGGGTCGCGGCGGCGAGATGAGCCAGCCGGGCCCGAAGGGCGGCCAGATGGGCGCCGGCCAGCAGGCCCGCGGCGAGATGGGCAAGGGCGAGGCCGGCAAGTCCGATTCCAGCAAGTCCGACATGGGCCAGGCCCGCGCCGAGCAGGGCCGCCAGGGCTCCGGCCGCGACGGCATGAACAAGGCCGACACCAACAAGGCCGACACCAATAAGGCCGACATGGCCGACCGCAAGGACGGCACCCGCGACCGCGCCGAGACCACCCGCGCCGGCGAGCGCGGGGCCGACCGCGATTCCCGCCGGGCGATGGACGAGCGCCGCGACGGCGACCGCCGGGCGGAGCGCCGCGACGATCGGGCCGACCGGTTCGAGCGCCGCGAGGGCCGCGCGGGCTTCCGCAGCGAGGCGCGTGAGGACCGGATCACCACCGTCGGCGGCCGCCGCTACGTGACCATCGCGGGTCAGCGAGTGATCTACGGCTCGCCCGAGTATCGCCGCCTCGTCGTGGTCGAGCAGCGCGAGAACCGCGGCGTGCGGGCCGGCCGGGTCGAGTTCGTGACGATCCAGGGCCGCCGGGTGCGGGTCGGCTCGCCCGAGTACCGCCGCCTCGTCATCCGCGAGAAGAGCGGACCGAAGCGCTACGTCGTGGTGCGAGGCCAGCGGGTAATCTACGGCTCGCCCGAGTACCGTCGCCTGATCGTCTCCGAGCGCACCGGCGGCGACCGCTACGTGGTGATCTCGGGCCGTCGCGTCCTCGTCGGTTCGCCCGAGTATCGCCGCCTGTCGGTCAGCGAGCGCACCAGCGTCACCGGCAGCGTCCGCAGCCGCGAGGACGTGCGCAGCGAGCGCCGCGAGGATCGCCTGAGCCGCAGCGAGGAGCGCCGCGACGGCCGAATGGACCGCGAGCGCAACCGCGACCTGTCGCGGGGCGAGATGGGGAACGGCAAGGACCGGAACGACAAGGACCGCCGCGAGATGGGCGAGCGCAACGGCGCCCGGCCCGAGCAGGCGGCGGGCAACCAGCCCGGCCGCAACGGGTCGGAGCGCGGCATGAACGAGCGGCAAGGAAACGACCGTCAAGCCAACGACCGCCAGATGGGCGGCCGCGGCACCGGCCCGGAGACCACCGGCAGCACCCAGCGCGGCGGCCAGCCGGGCGGCAAGTCTATGGAAGGCAAGGCGATGGACGGCAAGGCGATGCAGGAGGGTGGGTCACGCTCCATGCAGGACGGCGGCGCCAAGGCCGGCCAGCCCGGCGGCGCGGGCGGCCGGATGTAATCCGGCACCATCGATCGTCCGATCGTGAACAAGGCCGGTCCCGGGGGCACCCGGGGCCGGCCTTCGCGCGTGCGGCGAAGGCATCAGCCGACGGTGCGGCGCACGGTTGCGGCAATGGAGCGCTCAGGGTCCGATGTGATTGTGCTCGCCCGGGTCATGCGCTACCGCCGGAGACCTGCGCCGGCCGCCCCAGTGCCGCCCGGTTGACGCCGCATGGAGGCGGTCGACGCGCGCCGCGACGTGAGCCGGGCGTGTTCGGGAGGATCAGGATGCCGAGGCGCGCCCCCATCTCCACCATCGGCCCGGACGACGCCGTCGCCCGCGTCGCCCCGTCCGTCCGGCTCGCCCCGGCCGGCGCCCCCACCCACGCCAGCCGAGCAGATTCGACGCGCAGATGCTGAAAACCGCCATCGTCGCGGCGCGGGACCGCCAGCGCCTCCAGGAAATCGCCGGCATCCTGATCGGCTTCGGGGTCAACAAGGTCGTCGACCGGCTCGGCCTGCGGGCGATCCCGCGGCTCGCCTGGCGCAGCGCGCCCGCCGTCGACCTCACCCGCCTGTCGCAGCCTGAGCGCCTGCGCCGGGCGATCGAGGCCTTGGGACCCACCTTCATCAAGCTCGGCCAGGTGCTGGCGAGCCGCGCCGACCTGCTGGCACCGCAATGGACGGAGGAACTCGGCAAGCTGCACGACAAGGTCGCGCCGCTGCCCTGGGAGGTGATCCGGCCCCAGCTCGAGGCCGATCTCGGCGCCCCGCCCGCCGAGATCTTTTCGGAGTTCGACACCAACCCGATCGCCTCGGCCTCGATCGCCCAGGTCTACCGGGCGCGGCTCGAGACCGGCGAGGAGGTGATCGTCAAGGTCCGTCGCCCGGGCCTGCAAAAAATCATCGAGGCCGACCTGCGGCTGCTGTCGCACGCCTCGCGCATCGTCGAGACCGAGTGGCCCGAGATGGCCCGCTACCGGCCGACCGAGCAGATGCGCCACATCGCCAACGGCCTGCGCGAGGAGCTCGACCTCGCCAACGAGGGCCGCAACTGCGAGATGTTGGCGGCCCTGTTTCCCGACCGCGACGACGTCGTATTCCCGAAGGTCTACTGGGAATACACCTCCGAGCGGGTGCTAGTGCAGGAATTCATCCACGGCATCCCGCCGACGGACACCAGGCGCCTGGAGGAGGCCGGGCTCGACCGCAAGGTGCTGGCCCAGCGCGGGGTCGACGCCTTCCTGCAGATGGCGATGATCGAGGGCCTGTTCCACGCCGACCCGCATCCCGGCAACCTCCTGGCGATGCCCGGCAACCGGATCGCCTTCATCGATTTCGGCATCGTCGGGCGGCTGTCGCAGCGCCGCCGCTCGCAGCTGCTGATGTTGATCGGCGCGATGCTGCAGGAGGACGCCGACGGGCTGATGGCGGTGCTGCTCGACTGGACCGGCGCCAGCAACCCGGACCTGACCCGGCTCGAGGCCGCCTCGCAGGCCTTCGTCACCCGCCACAACGGCGCGACGCTCAATCTCGGCCTCGTGCTCACCGACTTCATGACCATGGCGCGCGAGAACGACCTCGCGATGCCGACCGACCTCGCGATCCTGTTCAAGGGCCTGGTCACCGCCGACGGCGTGATGCGCCAGCTCGATCCCGCCTTCGACCTGTTCGCGGCGGCCGGCCCGACCGTGAGCCGCCACATGCGGTCGCAGTTCTCGATCAAGGACGTGAAGGGCAAGTTCCAGGGCCTGGCGACCGGGCTCTACGGCGCGGCCTCCGAGCTGCCGACGCTGATCCACCTGATGCTGGTGCGGCTCAAGCAGGGCCGGGTCACGGTGGAGATCGAGCTCAAGGGCATGGACAAGCTGACCCGCGGCATCGAACGCGCCGCCGCCCGGGTCGCGGTCGGCCTCGTGGTGGCGGCCTTCGCCACCCAACTCGCCCCGCGGCTGATGGAGCACGGCACCCCGGCCTTCGCCACGATCGGCATCCTGGTGCTGACGATCGGGATCGGCTGGATCCTGCTGCTCGCCCGCAACCGCTGACGTAGCGGGGCAGCCGAGCGACGCTTGCGTCGGGGCCGCCCCGGGGGACGGCCCCTACCCTTCCGGATGGTCTGCCGGGCTCAGGCGTCGAGGCGCCGGCTGCGCCGGCGGGCATGCAGGTCCTGCGCCGCCCGAGTGGCGTGGCGCGGGCTGCGGAACACCCGTCCCTCCAGGGTGTGGAAGTCCGGATGGGCGGAGAAGAAGCGGAAACCGTCGGTCTCGGGGACGACGATGCCGGCGGAGGTCTCGCCGACCTCGACGATGCGGGCGGGCTGCATGGGCGTACATCTCCGGTCGCGGCCGCCGCTTAAGGGCGAGCCGAGGAATGCCTGTCGCGAAAGAAGCTTAGCAAGAGTCGGGCCGGCCTCGGGCGGCCCGGGCGGACGGCGCGCGCCTAGCCGCGGCGTCCGCCGCGGCGACACGGGTCGCGGCGAGCCGGAACGGGGCGGCCGGCGAAGGGCATGCGGCGGAGCGGCATCGCGGGGATCTCCGGGTTGGCCCGCCGGCGCGTCGCGGCGCGCCGGGGTGCTTTAGCGTTTGGTCTCGCGGCGCAATCGCCTCAAATCACCGCGGCGGGGGCTCGTGAACGGCCCCGAAGGCCAGAGCAAGATCGGTCCGGCGGGCGCCAATGTCAACGAGAATGTTCTTTTTATGGAACAACTCGAAAGACAAGGAGCTTTTACCCGTTGGCTTGTTCGCGAAAAATTCTTTACGTCTCGGCCGTCTTCGGCGCCATCGCCTCGCGCACGAACGAAAGCCGTTCTGTAAAACAAACGTTCCGCGTGGCGGACGCTCTGGCGCGCCGTCGCTGCGTGACGCAGGATGCGCGCCCTGGACCTTTCGGAGACAACCGATGTCGGACGAACCCCACGATCACGCCCATCCCCACGCGCACGATCACACTCACGACCACGCGCACGGCGCGCGACGCTGGAAGCACGACGGCGTCCGGGTGATCACCGGCGACAAGCTCGACGCGAACACGGCGCAGACCCCCGGGATGTTCCGCCAGGCGGCGATCAACCACGCCCGGGTCGGGGCGCAGAAGATCTGGGCCGGCACCGTGGCGATCGAGCCCGACGCCAAGACCGGCGTGCACCATCACGGGGCCCTCGAGAGCGTGATCTACGTGGTGCGCGGCCGTGCCCGGATGCGTTGGGGCGAGCAGCTCGAATTCGTCGCCGAGGCGGGCCCGGGCGACTTCATCTACGTGCCGCCTTACGTGCCCCATCAGGAGATCAACGCCTCGCCGGACGAGGCGCTCGAATGCGTGCTGGTGCGCTCCGACAACGAGGCGGTGGTGGTCAACATCACCGACATCGAGCCCGTGGAGCGGCCCGAGGCGGTCTACTGGGTCGATCCGATCCACAAGCACCCGTGATCCCGGGGCCTTCCGTACCTCTCGGCCCCACGCTTCCTGCCCCGCGGGGGTGGGTTAACGCGGCAGAGTAATCACGGTTCCATGTCGGCGGTTTCCAGCAGCCCGTAGTGTCCCGCGGGGGGATGTCGCAGGTTTCCCCCCGGTCCTGCACCCACTGCATTGCTGGGCGGGCGGATCGGCGGGCCGGAGGCGGGATCCGGCCCGCCACAGGACAGTGGCCCCGGCGCATCAGGTCTCGTGACGACTTGGATGCTGGGGATTTTCCCGCTTCGCTTAACCTCCTGTTAAGCACGCCGGGCGACCCTCGGGGCAATTCCTGATCATCCCGAGGATCCCATGCCCGCGCAGCAGGCCCGCCTGCCCTTTTCCGACGACTGCCCAGTCTCGCTCGACGTGCTCGGCACGCTCTACCGCGCCGATGCCGAGGCGGTGGAGACACTCCTCTCCGACATCCCGTCGGCGACCCGGGCCCGCCTCGCGACGTACCTGTACGGCAAGAGCCACCTCCACGCCCTCGGCCTGCGCGTCGCCTCGGCCTGCACCGAGACCGACCTGGTGCGGGTAGCCGGGACGGCGGGAGCGGTCCTCTTCGCCCAATCCCGCGCCGCCCCGCGCGCGCCCGAAACCCGCTATCCCGGCCAGCGCCGCATCAGCCTCGCGGGCAGTCGCTCAGTCGCCTGAGCGAAATCTCGGTTTCTCGCCGATCCCCGCTTGTGGTCCGGCGAGAACCCATGCTAATGCCCCGCCTGCGCTGGCGACGGCGCCCGCGGAGAGGTGGCAGAGCGGTTGAATGCACCGCACTCGAAATGCGGCATGGGCGCAAGTCCATCGGGGGTTCGAATCCCTCCCTCTCCGCCAGGCTTGTTGTAACGCACACCATAGATTGTCCTTTTTGGGTGTGTTCTTGTCCACGATCTCAGCATAGTTTGGCCACTGCGCACAAGAGCCCTTGAAGAATCAGGGCTTTTTCCGACGTGTCATTGCAGCTCGCATCGAGAGCTCTGGCAGCGGACTCACACACCCCCAGACAGCCGCATCTGCTCCGATACCTCGAGCTGCGTCACAATCGGCGCGCACTTATCGCTGGGGTGCGACGCGACCGAGCGATGCACTCGCTGCGCTGAAAGATGCGCCCGCGGTGGCGCATGTTGCCGCGGGGTCACACTTCTGTAGCAGCTACGCTCACTAAGCTACTGCGAACTCGCGATGTCAGCGGGGGCACTGCACTCGGCGGGCTCGAGAAGGCCACTGTCTGGTGACAGCGCAGAGTGCCTTTGGCGACGTCCAAGCGTAGGACCGGACCGAGTGCCAGCTCCAGGCTGAAGCTCTCAATAGTGGCCGCCGCATCCCGCGGCCGGGCGACTCGCCGCAGAAGGCCAACTCAGCTTCCTCGTCGCTGGTTAGCAAGTTCTCAGGCTGGTCGTCGTCGGCACCGCCGGCCTGCGCGCTGTTCTCATTGGTCTGCTGCCAGAGCGCATCGAACTCGGCGATGCCGATCCAGGCCGGGACGTCCGATTCAGCCTCGTCCAGCCAGCCGTAGTTCAGGGACTGAGCGGTCCAGTGAGCCGGTCGCAGCGATCAGGAAGCCGGGGGCATCGAACTCGCCGCTGCCGGGCCAACCTCCTACGGGACTGCTGTCAAACGGCATCGGAACGGGACCCCTAATCGGCGTCCAATCGGGCCCCCTTGTTGCGCGTAGCGCGACGCCCCTGCTCAGGCCGGCGAAGCGGGTCGGGGTGGCGCAGCCGGGCTGAGCAGGGGTCCAGGATGAGCTGCGCGCAGGCCGCCCTTCACGCCCGGTTCTTGAAGCGCCAGCTCTCGTTGCCGGTTTCGACGATCTCGCAGTGGTGGGTCAGCCGATCGAGCAGTGCCGTCGTCATCTTGGCGTCGCCGGCAAACACGCTCGGCCACTCCCCGAACGCCAGGTTGGTCGTCACCACGATCGAGGTGGTCTCGTAGAGCCGGCTGATCAGGTGGAACAGCAGCTGACCGCCCGACTGCGCGAACGGCAGGTAGCCGAGCTCGTCCAGCACCACCAGGTCGAGCCGGGCGAGGTGGTCGGCGATGCGGCCCTGCCGGCCGGCTCGCGCCTCGGCCTCGAGCCGGTTGACGAGGTCGACCACGGTGTAGAACCGGGCCCGCGCCCCGTCCCGGATGCACGACCGGGCGACCGCGATGGCCAGGTGCGTCTTGCCCGTGCCGGTGCCGCCCACCAGCACGACGTTGCGCTGGTGGGCCAGGAACTCGCCGCCGCAGAGGTCGCGCACCAGACCCTCGTTGATCGGCGTCCCGGCAAAGGCGAACTCGGCGAGGTCCTTGGCCAGGGGCAGCTTGGAAGGGACCCCATGCGATCAGGATCGCATGGGACCCTCAATCGTCATCTGGTAGCGGATCGAGCGCGCCTGCTTCTCGCTGATCTCGGCCTGCAACAGGTCGCCGACGATCTGATGCGGTTCGTGGCTGCGCTTGAGGGCGACCTTGATGATCTCGTCGTAGGCCGCCTTCATCCCGAACAGCTTCAGCTCGCCCATGGTGGCGAGGATCTGCTGACGTTCCATCATGGGGCTCTCCTCAGGCTGTCGTAGCGGGCACAGTCGGCGACCGGCTCGTGGCGCAGCCGCAGGCTCTCGGGCGTCAGCAGCGGGACGGGCGTAGGTGGCTCCCGCTGGCGGGCCAGGATGTTGATCACCACGTCGGCCGAGTGCACGCCCTCGCGCAGTGCCTCGGCGCAGGCCGCCTCGACCGCGGACAGGCCGTCGCCGAGCACGGCGGTGAGGATCTCGACCATCTGGCGGTCGCCGTCGGCGCTGCCGGCGAGCTTGCGGCGGATCCGTTCGAGGGCGGCGGGCAGGACCCAGTCCTTGAACGGTGCGCCGTTGCGCAGCGCGCCGGGCTTGCGGGCGAGCACGGGGACGTAGTGCCAGGGGTCGAACACCGTCTGGCCGCGGCCGAAGGCCCGCGGGTGCTCGGCGACGACGCGTCCGTCCTGGCGGATCTCGATGCGCTCGGCATAGGCGCGCACCTCGACCGGGCGGCCGATGGCCGAGGCCATGACCGAGTACTTGTTGTTGTCGAAGCGCACCAGGCAGGTCGAGGACACGGCCGCCGGCACGGCGTGGAAGCCGTCGAAGCGTCCGGCGTAGGGGACCAGGGCTCCCCGTTCGGCTTCGAAGGCCTGCCAGATCGTCAGGTCGCGCTGCTCGGGATGCGGGTGGGCCTTGGCGTAGGCGACGACCCCGTCGAGCAGCAGGGCGTTGAGCTCGTCGTAGCTTCTCACCCGGACGCACGGGGTGAACAGGCGCTCGCGCACCAGCCCGACCTGGTTCTCGACCTGCCCCTTCTCCCAGCCTGACGCCGGCGTACAGGCCACGGGCTCGATGAGGTAGTGCGAGCACATCTGCAGGAAGCGGCGGTTGTAGGCGCGCTAGCGCCCGACGAAGATCGTCTCGACCGCGGTCTTCATGTTGTCGTAGATGCCGCGCTGGCAGGTGCCGCGGAAGAAGGCGAACGCCCGGTCGTGGGCGTCGAAGACCATCTCCTGGCTCTCGCGCGGATAGGCGCGCACGAACAGCATGCGCGAGTGGCAGAGCCGGACGTGGGCGACCCCCGCCTTCGCGGGGGCAGGCTCTTGATCGTCGTGGTGACGCCGGCGATCAGGACGATCTCGTGGCTCCAGTCGAACTGGTAGGCCTCGCCCGGGGCGAAGGCGAGCGGCACGAAGGCGGGAGCCGTCACGCTGGCCTGCTGGCGCTTCCACGTCTTGGCGTAGCGGCGGACGGCATCATAGCCGCCCTCGTAGCCGAGCCCCCGCAGCGCCTCGAAGATCCGGGTCAGCGTCAGCCGCTCCCGCGCCGGCTTCCCGACATTGGCCGTCAGCATCCGGTCGAGCTCGTCGCGCCAGGGCCCGAGCTTGGGTACAGGCTGGACGCTGCGGGTGTAGCGGAAGGCGGTTGCCTCCGAGCGGATCACCTTCCTGACGACCTTGCGGGAGAGCTTCAGCTCCCGACAGATCTGCTTGATCGGCTTATGCTGCACGAAGTACGCGCGGCGGATCTTCGCGACCGTCTCCACGACCAACATCCTCCGCGAGCCTCCCGTTCCGAGTGCGGG